>NZ_PSTM01000004.1:0-210876 GCF_002930875.1 Rathayibacter sp. AY1A5
GCCTCCTTCTTCCGCCCGTCCCCGCGCACGCTGGCGCTCGCCGTCTCCGGCGGGCTCGTCGTCGTGGCCGTCGCGTCGAGCCTGAGCCTCACCGTCGGCGGGCAGGGTGGAGCGGGTGGAGCGAGGGGGCACAGAGAGGTCTCACGGGTCGGCGGCTCGGCGGGGGACCGGGCTCGGGAGCAGGGGAAGCGGCTATGTCACCAGGCGGGGGTGGGAGATCCGTCAGACGGGCCTCCGAAAGCGCTCCGAATAACAGTACGGTAACGAGCGGCGCGTGTCACGCCCGATCGTGTCCGTCTGTGATCGCTAGACCGCCTAGGAAGTGGTCCCCGGTGCGTAATCGGGCGCATCCGGAAGGCCGAAGGCGCGCTCGAGCGTCTCGATGCCGGAGTCGTGCAGGTACCCGGAGAGCTGGGTCCCGACGTACCGCAGGTGGTACGGCTCCGACTCGTACCCCGTGATCGGAGTGGCGTCGGGCTTGTAGCGCACGAGGAAGCCGAAGCGATGGGCGTTGGCGCCGACCCACTGCCCCTCCGGAGTGTCGCCCCAGCAGATCTCGAGCGCGCACGCGCCCGACGCTCCCACCACGTCGACCGCCCAGCCGGTCTGGTGCTCGCTGTGCCCCGGGCGCGCACTCGTCGCATCCGCTCCCGCCTGCCCGCGCGAGGACACCCAGCCCGCGTAGACGCTGACCTGGGTGTCGTAGGAGCGGTAGGCGCTCTGCACCGCCAGCGAGAGGCCGGCCTCGGAGCGGGCGGCGGCGAAGAGCGGGACGAGGGCGTCCGCGGTCGCCTGGCGCATCGGCTGCCGGTTGACGTAGGGCACGTCGGGGAAGGTCAGGTCGGCGGGGACGTAGTCGACCGGCGCGAGCGTCCGCAGCTTGTTGACGACGACCCAGGTGCTCGCCGGGTCGTCGACGGACTGCGCGGTGAGGTCGATCCCGGAGGCGGTGGGAGTGGGTGTGGGAGTCGGAGTGGCGGTCGGCACCGCCGTGGGCGTCGAGGTGGTCGCGGCCGCGGAGGGCGACGGAGCGGGCGGCGCCGTCGAGGGGGTCGGCGAGGGCGCCGGCGCTCCGTTCCCGATGGCGGCTCCGACCCCCAGCGCGGTCAGGCCCGCCGCGGCGGCCACACCCCCGATGACCAGGGCTCGGCGGCGGACGGGGCGCCCATCGGTCGGCTCGTTCTCGTTCGACGTCATCCTCCGAGCCTAGACAGACCCGTTCCTGCGCATCTGCTGAAGCACCGGCGATCGGTTCTGTCCACCCGTGCCCCTCCACGCGGGTCGCGCATATCCTCTAAGGATTCACATAAGCAGACCCCCTAGCTTGAGTGACAGCCACGACTCCGCGTGCGACCGCCCCCTCGGCTGCACGGCCCCCCACGGAGCCGTCGATGGAAGGACCCCATGCTCCGACCCCTCACCGCACCCTCCGTCCCTCTCGCCGCCCTCGCTCGGACGCTCGAGATCGGCGACGAGGGCGGCCTGACGGCCGAGATCAGCGGAGTGACGCTGATCGCCTCCGACGTCGAGCCCGGCGACCTCTTCGTCGCCCTGCCCGGGGTCAACCGCCACGGGGCCGAGTTCGTCGAGCAGGCCGTGGCCCGCGGCGCCTCCGCCGTGCTGACCGACACCGCGGGCGCCGACGCCGCGCGCGCGACCGGTCTGCCCGTCCTCGTGGTCGACGACCCCCGCTCCCGCCTGGGCGCCGTCGCCGCCGCCGTCTACGGGACGGCCGAGCGCTCCCCCGTGCTGCTCGGCGTGACCGGCACCAACGGCAAGACGTCGACCGTCCACATGCTCGAGGGGATCCTCCGCCAGCTCGGCGTCGTGCCCGGCCTCAGCTCGACCGCGGAGCGCCACATCGGCGACACCTCGGTGACCAGCGGCCTGACCACCCCGGAGGCGACGGAGCTGCACGCGCTCGTCGCCCGCATGGAGGAGGAGGGCGTCGGCGCGGCCGCGATCGAGGTCAGCGCCCAGGCGCTCACCCGCCACCGCGTCGACGGCGTGGTCTTCGACGTCGCCGGCTTCACGAACCTCAGCCACGACCACCTCGACGACTACGGCGACATGGACACCTACTTCGACGAGAAGGCCCAGCTGTTCCAGCCCGATCGCGCGCGCCGGGCCGTCGTCTCGCTCGACTCCCCCGCGGGCGCGCGCCTCGTCGAGGTCGCCGGCGTGCCGGTCACCACGATCACCTCCCTCCCGGGCGTCGACGCCGACTGGACCGTGACGGTGCTCGAGCAGGAGTTCGGCCGCACCCGCTTCCGGATCGGGAACCGCGAGGGCCGTGCCATCACGACCTCCGTGCCGATCATCGGCACCCACATGGCCGCCAACGCCGGTCTGGCGATCGTGATGCTGATCGAGTCCGGTCGGCCGATCGGCGAGATCCGCGCCGCGCTGCACCGCGACGGCGGAGTGGACGCCTCCCTCCCCGGCCGCACCGAGCGCGTCTCGGGCGACCGCGGCCCCACGGTGTACGTCGACTTCGGACACAGCGCCGACGCCTTCGCCCGCACCCTGGAGGCCGTCCGCGAGGTCACTCCCGGCCGCGTGGTCATGGTGTTCGGCGCCGACGGCGACCGGGACGCGCTCAAGCGCCCGGCGATGGCCGAAGCCGCCGTCCTGGGCAGCGACGTGCTGGTCGTCACCGACCACCACCCGCGCTTCGAGGACCCGGCCTCGATACGGCGCACCCTCGTCGAGGCCGCCCGCGCCGCCCGTCCGGACGCCGAGATCCACGAGGTCGACGACCCCAAGCGCGCCATCCGCGTCGCCGTGTCCCTGGCGCACGAGGGCGACGCCATTCTCTGGGCCGGCCCCGGGCACCAGAACTACCGCGACATCCTCGGCGTGCGCACGCCGTACTCGGCCCGAGCCGAGGCCCGCGCAGCGCTCCGTGAGGCCGGCTGGGCGGACGAGGCGGTCCCCGCTCCGGCCTGACGCACGGCCCCGGCACGGCCGCCCTGAGATCCCGTTCAGGCTCGCCGGACGCTCTGTCGCGCTCTCCGCACGCGGTGTAACTTTGCGCAGCACGCAACGTTTGCGGCGGATCGCCGTGCCTGGACGCGTCCGCCAGACAAGGGGACCACCGTGGCCGACTCCGCCTCCGCTCCATCCGCTCCGACCTCGACGCCGTCCGGCGCCGTGATGTCGCACCGGCAGATCCTGTTCGTCATCTTCGGCCTGATGGCGGGGATGTTCCTCTCCTCGCTCGACCAGACCATCGTCGGCACCTCGATGCGCACCATCGCGGACGACCTCGACGGCCTCTCGCAGCAGGCGTGGGTGACCACCGCCTACCTGATCGTCTCGACGATCGCGACGCCGATCTACGGCAAGCTCTCCGACATCTTCGGACGCCGCCCGCTCTACCTGATCGCGATCGTGCTGTTCCTGATCGGCTCGACGCTCGCCGGCTTCTCGACCTCGATGCTCGGCCTCGCGGGCTTCCGCGCCGTGCAGGGCCTCGGCGCCGGCGGGCTCATGTCGCTCGCGCTCACGGTGATGGGCGACATCCTGCCCCCGCGCGAGCGCGCCAAGTACCAGGGCTACTTCCTGGCCGTCTTCGGGATCTCCAGCGTCGTCGGACCGCTCATCGGCGGCCTGCTCGCCGGCACCCCCGAGATCCTCTTCATCACCGGCTGGCGCTGGGTCTTCCTGATCAACCTCCCGATCGGCGCCGTCGCGCTCTTCATCGTTGTGCGGTTCCTCCACCTGCCCAAGCCCGCCGGCAAGCGCTCGGTGCGGATCGACTGGTGGGGCGCCTCCCTCGTCGTCATCGCCGCGGGACCGCTGCTGCTGATCGCCGAGCAGGGCCGCGAGTGGGGCTGGGGCTCGCCGATCGCGTGGGTCTGCTACATCGTCGGCGCGCTGGGCGTCATCGGCTTCATCGCGGCCGAGCGGATGATGGGTGACGACGCGCTCATCCCCCTCAAGCTCTTCCGCTCGCCGACCTTCTCGATGGCGACCGTGCTGGGCGTCCTCGTCGGCTTCGGCATGTTCGGCGGCATGATGGCGATCCCGCTGTACCTGCAGCTGGTGAACGGCGCCACGCCGACCGAGTCCGGCTTCCTGATGCTGCCGATGATCCTCGGCCTGATGATCGCCTCGATCGTCTCGGGTCAGATCATCTCGCGCACGGGCCGCTACCGCGCCTTCCCGATCGTCGGCACCTTCCTGATGTCGGCCGCGTTCTTCTACTTCACCTTCGTGACGATCGACAAGCCGGTGATCTTCATGATGGGCGGGATGCTGATGCTGGGCCTCGGGCTCGGGCAGATGATGCAGACCCTCACCCTGGCCTCGCAGAACTCGGTCGACGTGGCGAACATGGGAGTCGCGACCAGCGCCTCCACGTTCTTCCGCCAGATCGGCGGCACCCTGGGCACCGCCGTGATCTTCTCGGTGCTGTTCAGCCGGATCCCCGACACCATCGCCGCGGCCTTCAAGAACCCGGCGCTCGCGGCGGATCTGCAGCGGGCCGTCACCGATCCGGCCGTCGCCGCGGACCCGGCCAATGCCGGGATCCTGAAGCTGCTGCAGTCGCAGGATACCGCCGCGATCGGCTCCGCGCTCGACGGGGACACGTCGTTCCTGAACACCGCGGACCGCGCCCTGTCGGCCCCGTTCCTGACCGGGTTCAACGACGCGACCGTGACCGTGTTCCAGGTCGCGCTGGGCGTGGTCCTGCTGGCCTTCGTCCTCTCGTGGTTCCTCAAGACCCCGCCGCTGCGGGCGAAGTCGGCCATGCAGGAGGCGCACGACCTCGCGGCCGAGGACAGCGCGGAGGAGCTGCGCCGCACGGACCCGCAGCTGGCCGCGCGCGCCGGGGCCGACCTGGCCGCGGGCAGCATCGAGCCGGACGTCCGGACGGACTCGATCCGCACCGCTCCTCCCCGCGACGGGCACGGCGCCCACCGGGCCTGATCGGGAAGCGCCGGCCGACCGCGTCCTGCGCTCCGCTGCTCTCCTCCGAGGCGCCGCCTCCGCCGCCCGGACACCGCCCTCACCGCGGTGTCCGGCCGGGGAGGCGGCGCCGCACGGTCGTCCGGGGTGCGATGTCCCGCGTTCCGGGGCGAGAGAGCGCTCCACCGGGGCTCTAGGATGGTCGGACCGCTGCCGAAGGAGTCCGCAATGAGCGCCGCCCCCACCCCCTCCCCCGCGACCCCGAGCCTCTCGGAGCAGATCGCCCGCGCCGACCGGCTCGCCGTCCGCGACTGGCCCGCCGGCTTCCTCTGGGGATCCGCGACCGCTGCCGCCCAGATCGAGGGCGCCGGCCACGAGGGCGGCAAGGAGGACAGCATCTGGGACGCGTTCTCCCGCGTCCCCGGAGCGGTCGCGAAGGGCGACACCCCCGAGGTCGCGGTGGACCACTACCACCGGATGCCGGCGGACGTGCGGCTGATGAAGGAGCTGGGGCTCGGCTCCTACCGCTTCTCGGTCAGCTGGGCGCGCGTGAAGCCGGGCGACCGCGCCGTGAACCCCGAGGGCCTCGACTTCTACTCCCGCCTGGTCGACGAGCTGCTCGGCGCCGGCGTGCTGCCGTGGCTCACCCTCTACCACTGGGACCTCCCGCAGGCCGTCGAGGAGACCGGCGGCTGGGCGAACCGCGACACCGCCGAGCGCTTCCGGGACTACGCCGAGGCCGTCTACGAGAGCCTCGGCGACCGGGTGCAGCACTGGACGACGTTCAACGAGCCGTTCTGCTCGACCCTGCTCTCCTACGGCGCGGGCGTGCACGCCCCCGGCGTGATCTCGCAGCAGAAGGCCCTCGCCGCCGTGCACCACACGCACCTCGCCCACGGGCTGGCCGTCTCGACGCTCCGGCAGCTCGGAGCGCAGAACCTGGGCATCACGCTCAACCTCTCGAACGCCGTCCCCGACGACCCCGAGGACGAGGCCGACCTCGACGCCGCACGCCGCTTCGACGCGCTCCAGAACCGGATCTTCCTCGACCCGCTGCTGCGCGGCGAGTACCCCGAGGACCTGCTCGAGGACGTCGAAGGGCTCGGGCTCGACGAGCTGATCGTCGACGGCGACCTCGATCTCATCTCGCTCCCGCTCGACTTCCTCGGCGTGAACCACTACCACGACGACAACGTCTCGGCGCATCCGCTGCCGGCCGGAGCCGACGACTTCGCCCAGGCGACCGACCGCGAGGTCGGCTCCCCCTGGGTCGGCTCCGAGTTCATCACCTTCCCGTCGCGCGGTCTGCCGCGCACCGCGATGGACTGGGAGGTGAACCCCGACGGGCTGCGCTACCTGCTGACCCGCCTGGGCCTGGAGTACGAGAACCTCCCTCCGCTCTACGTGACCGAGAACGGCGCCGCCTACGACGACGTCGTCGAGGACGGCCGCGTGCACGACGCGGACCGCACGCAGTACGTGCTCGACCACGTCGAGAAGGTCGCCGACGCGATCGACCAGGGCGCCGACGTCCGCGGCTACTTCGTCTGGTCCCTCCTCGACAACTACGAGTGGGCCTGGGGCTACGAGAAGCGCTTCGGCATCGTGCGCGTCGACTACGACACGCAGGAGCGGATCGTGAAGGACTCGGGCCTGGTCTACTCCCGACTGCTCGGCGGCAGCGCCGCGGCGATCCTGGACTGACCCGTGAGCGAGCCGACGGGCGTCCGCGGCGGGGGCCGCTCCCCCACCCTCGAGATGGTCGCGGCGCGGGCCGGAGTCTCGCGCGCGACGGTCTCGCGGGTGGTCAACGGCGCCCCGCAGGTGGCGGCCGAGATCGTGGCCGCCGTCGAGAAGGCGATCGGCGAGCTCGACTACGTGCCCAACCACGCGGCGCGGATGCTCGCCTCGCGGCGCACGCAGTCGATCGCGCTGATCGTGCCGGAGTCGACCGCGCGCGTCTTCGCGGACCCGTTCTTCGCCTCGATCGTGCAGGGCGCCGCGATGCGCCTGGCCGACACGGACTACACGCTCTCGATGCTGATCGCGTCCGAGACGGACGGCGAGAAGACGCGGCGGTACCTGCTCGGCGGCAATGTCGACGGCGCGCTCGTGGTCTCGCACCACTCCGGCGACCACTCCTACGCGGCGCTCTCGGGCACGCTGCCGATCGTCTTCGGCGGCCGGCCGCTCTCGCCGGACGAGCGCGGCTCCTACTTCGTCGACGTGGACAACACGGAGGGGGCGGCCGTCGCCACCGCGCACCTGATCGAGCGCGGCCGGCGCCGGATCGCCACCATCGCGGGCCCCGCCGACATGCCGCCGGGCGTCGACCGCCTGATCGGCTGGCGCGGAGCACTCACTGACGCCGGCCTCGCCGACGACCTCGTCGAGTGGGGAGACTTCTCGCCGGCCAGCGGCACCGAGGCGATGCGCCGCCTCCTCGCCCGCGACCCCGACCTGGACGGCGTCTTCGCCGCGAACGACCAGATGGCGGTCGGCGCCTACGCCGCCCTCCGCGAGGCCGGCCGCCGGATCCCCGAGGACGTGTCCGTCGTGGGCTTCGACGACGATCTCTTCGCGCGGAACGCCGTCCCCGCGCTGACCACCGTTCGCCAGCTCCCCGACGAGCTCGGCGCCCGCATGGTGGAGCTGCTGACCGCCCGCATCGAGGGGCTCCCCGTGGAGCACCGCACGCTGATGCCGACGTCGCTGGTCGTCCGCGCCAGCAGCTGACCCCGGCCCGCGACTGTCCAGGAGTCGTCGCAGTCGACGCCGAGTGCGACTACTCCTGCGTAGTCGGAGGGCTCCGCGTGCTCGATCGGATGCGGACCGGCGGGCGGATCCGGACGGTGGGGCGGACGCGGGCGGCGGGGCGGGGATGGACGAGCGGGTCGATCCGTCGACGGGGTGCGTCACGGTTGCCAGCCGTGGGCCACGAGAGCGGCACGGAGCTCGGCGATCGTGCGCGCCCTGCCCCGGGTCAGACCCTCCGCGCGGACGACCACGACGATCCAGCCCGCGAGGTGCAGGGCCAGGAGCCGTTCACGATCGCGTGAGAACTGCGCGTCGTCCGTCCGGTGCTGGCCGCCGTCGTACTCCGCCACCACCTTCCACCGTTCGAAGACCAGATCGCCGACCGCGAGCAGTCGGCCGCCGATCCTGATCTCGGCGTTCACGTCGGGCGAGGGCAGTCCCGCCTCCTCGACGAGAGCGCGGAGCCAGGTCTCCCTCCGCGAGGCGGCTCCGGTCGATGCCAGCCGCAGAGCCTCAGCCAGGCCGCGTCGGCCCCGGCCCCGATGGGAGGCCAGGCGGTCCTGCAGCTCGTGAAGCCGGACATGGGGACGCGGATCGTCCCGGCGCGGGTAGCGCGGCTCGAACAGGAGGTGGTCCGTCGCCGCGAGGAGATCGCGGGCGGACAGCAGTGGCGCGAGCGCGATCCACGTCGACACCGCTCCCGTCACCGGCAGGCCGTGCCGCTCGACCCTGTCCGTCTCCGTGAGGGTGTGGCCGATCACACCCCGGGTCCTGGGGGGCCGGTGCGGCGTCGCCGCCGACACGTGGATCGGATCGTCCTCGCCGGGTCGCGCCGGGAGCGGCACTCCCCAGGCTTCGGCCGCGGTCAGGTGGGAGAAGAGCTGCCAGGGCCGCAGCCGCGGCAGATAGGCGACGGCTCGTTCCAGGTGCGTGACGGGCGCCACCCGGGTGCTCACTCCGTGGAAGGGGCTGGCCAGGGCGGGAGTGCGCAGCCGGGCGTCCGTCATCCCGGCGCGGAGTGCCGCTCGCCGGGTGAAGGCTCCGAGGTCGGTGCTGGACATGCCGCGATTCTGGGGGTCCGTGATCCTCGTCCGTCTCCCGCGATCCGCATTCTGTGGACGAACCCCTGATCCCGCACCTGGGGAGGCGCGCCTCCCACCACGACTGTCCAGGAGTTGTCGCAGTCGGCGTCGAGTGCGACAACTCCTGGACAGTCGGAGCGATCGATGTCGAGTGCGACACCTTCTGGACAGTGGGAGCGACCGACCTCGACACGTCTGAGGAGTCGAGAGGGCCCGCGTCAGAGGAAGAGCGGCGCCGGGTCGAGGGCGGCGAAGCGGCGGCGCATGACGGCGACCGCGTCGGCGTGCTCGTCGACGAGGACGAAGCGACGGCCGAGAGCGTGCGCGACGGCGCCGGTCGTGCCGGAACCGGCGAAGAAGTCGAGGACGGCGTCGCCCTCGCGGCTGGACGCCTGCACGATGCGGCGGAGGATCCCCTCCGGCTTCTGCGTCGGGTACCCGGTCTTCTCGCGGCCTGTCGGCGAGACGATCGTGTGCCACCACACGTCGGTCGGCCGCTTGCCGCGCTCGGCCTTCTCGGGGGTCACCAGGCCCGGGGCCATGTACGGCTCGCGGTCCACGGCGGCGGAGTCGAAGTGGTAGCCGCGCGGGTCCTTCACGTAGACGAGGATCGTGTCGTGCTTGGTCGGCCAGCGGCGCGTGGCCTTCGCTCCGTAGTCGTAGGCCCAGATGATCTCGTTGAGGAAGCACTCGCGGCCGAAGAGCGCGTCGAGCAGCACCTTCGCGTAGTGCGCCTCGCGGTAGTCGAGGTGGAGGTAGAGGGTGCCGTCGTCGGCGAGGAGCCGCCACGCCTCGGCCAGACGCGGCTCGAGGAACGACCAGTAGTCGTCGAAGCGGTCGTCGTAGCGGAGCAGGTCGCCGCGGATCCGCTCGTAGCTGCGCCCCTTGAAGCCGGCGATCGTGCCTGTGGTGGAGCGCACCGAGGTGGTCGAGGTGCGCACCTGCGCCCGGCCCGTGTTGAACGGCGGGTCGAGGTAGACGACGGTGAAGGCGCCGTCGGCCAGCTGCGGCAGGACCTCGAGGTTGTCGGCGTGGAACACCGCGCTCCGCGACTCCGGGACGCCGTCCGCGATCTGGATCGTCCTGGGCACCCGGCAATTGTGCCAGTGCGCGCGAGCCCGGCGACACGCTCCGCGCCTCGCGCCCGGGCTCGACGGATGCCGGGGAGGCTCCGGCGTAGAGTGGCGCGATGATCTCCGAGGTGCGCCACGACGAGGACTCGTCCCGCTACACGCTCTGGCTCGACGGCGAGACCGTCGGAGTCGCGGACTACGCCGTCCGCGGCCGCGACGTGGTCTTCCTCCACACCGAGATCGCGCCCGAGCACCGCCACGAGGGCCTCGGCGAGACCCTCGTCGAGGCGGCCCTCGACGACGCGCACGAGCGCTTCGGCGGGCGCATCGTCCCGGCCTGCCCGTTCGTCGCCGAGTTCATCGCCGAGCACCCGGACTACCAGGAGCTCCTCGCGAGCTGAGGGGCGCCCGCCGGACCGGTCCGCCGCGCTCCGCTCCGGGTCCACGCGCCGGCGACCGCCGCCCCGGACCCGCCGGTCAGGGGACGCGCCGCAGCCACTCCGGAGTCGAGTACTTCGTCCGCACCAGCTCCTCCGCCGCCGCGTACTCCTCCTCGGTCAGCGTCCCCGCCTCGCCGCCGTGCAGCTGCACGAAGGTCGCCTTCATCCGCTCGATGATCTCGGCGCGGCTGAGCCCGGTCTGGCTGCGCAGCGGGTCGACGCGCTTCACGGCGGAGGCGATGCCCTTGTCCGAGAGCTTCTCGCGGCCGATCCGCAGCACCTGCACCATCTTCTCGGCGTCGATGTCGTAGCTCATGGTCACGTGATGGAGGACGGCGCCGGAGCCCAGGCGCTTCTGCGCGGCGCCGCCGATCTTGCCCGAGGGCGAGGTGATGTCGTTGAGCGGCTGGTAGACCGCGTCGATCCCGAGCGACTGCAGCGCGCTGACGGCCCACTCGTCGAGGAAGGCGTAGGAGTCGGCGAAGGTCAGCCCCTGGACGAGGTCGCCGGGGACGTAGAGCGAGTACGTGACGACGCTGCCCGCCTCCATGAACATCGCGCCGCCGCCCGAGATGCGGCGGACCACGTCGACGCCGTACTTCGCCGCGTTGTCGAGGTCGACCTCGTTGCGGAGCGACTGGAAGCTGCCGATGACGACGGCGGGCTGGTCCCACTCCCAGATCCGCAGCGTCGGCTCCCGGCGGCCCTCGCCGACCGCGGCGGTCAGCACCTCGTCGAGCGCCAGGTGGGTCGCGGGAGGGACGGCCCGGTCGTGCACGATGCGCCAGTCGTAGTCGCGCCAGCTGGTCGCCTTCTGCAGCGAGCGGCGGATCGCGACCGCGACGGCCTCGGGCGTGAAGCCGAGCAGGACCGCGTCGGCCGGGAGCGCCTGCCGGATGGCGGCGGCGATGGACTTCGCGTCCGTCTCGGCCGGGAGGCCCACGACCGCGCGATCGATGTCGTCGAGGGCCGTGTCGGGCTCGAGGAAGAAGTCGCCCGCCAGGCGGAACCCGGCGAACCTCCCGTCGACCACGTCGAGGTCGACGACCACGAGCTTTCCGCCGGGGACCTTGTACTCGCCATGCATGACGCCAGCCTAGGCGCGAGCCGGGGCGGGGAAGCGCTCGCCCAGCCACTCCACGAGATCTGCCGTGACCTCGGCCCGGTTGAGCTCCTGGAACAGCTCGTGCCGCGCCCCCGGGTACACCCGCACCGAGACGTCCGTGTACCCGGCCCGCCGCCGGTAGGCCTGGGCGAGCGCGCGCACCGACCGCTCGCCGCCGAGGGTGTCATCGGCGCCCACGACCAGCAGCAGGGGCAGCGGATGCTCGGGCCCGCGCTTCGGGCGGCCGACCAGCCGCAGGGTCTCGACCAGCCCGATCCGCTTCGCGAGCGGCGTGGTGAAGGTGAGGGGGTCGTCGTGGAACCGCTGCCAGACCTCCGGGTCGCGGGAGAGCCACTCGAGGCCGAGGCCGCCGGCGACGCGGTGCCGCTTCGCCAGGTCGCCCGCGTTCATGTGCCCGGGGAGGCGGTAGGCCGTGCCGCTCAGCACGAGCGCGGCGTAGGCGCCGGAGTGGTGGTCGACGATCCGCTGCGCCATGAGCGACCCCCAGGAGTGGCCGAGCAGCACGATCGGCACGCCGGGGCTCTCCCCCGCGAGCAGCTCCGTCAGCCGGAGGATCGCCGCCTCGGTCGCGCGCAGGCCGCCCGGCCCCAGCAGTCCGAGCCGGGAGGAGTCGCCGCCGTGCTGCTCGAGGCCGGTCCGGCCGTGCCCGCGGTGGTCGTCCGCCGCGACCGCGTACCCGGCGGCGACCAGCGCCTCCGCCAGCTCGACGTAGCGCCCCGAGTGCTCGCCGACCCCGTGGGCCAGCTGCACGATCGCGCGGGGCGAGGGGTGCGGCCACCAGCGGTAGTGGATGACGACGCCGGAGGCGTCCTGGAAGGTCCTGTCGACAGCGGCGCCGGTCATGGTGACCAGTGTGGCGCTCCGGCCGCTGGGCGCGAGGGACGCGCGGAGAACTGAGAAGATACTCACGATCCATCGGCGGGCACCCTGCTCGTCACGGTGCCTCGCTACCTTTTCCCTTGACGAGCGACCCCCGCGACCGTCCCCCGACCCCCCCTTCACGAGCGAGGCCAGCCCCTTCATGACCGTATCGCCCCTGATCTGGACCCTGACGATCGTCTTCATCGTCCTGCTCCTGCTCTTCGACTTCTTCTTCCACGTCCGGAAGGCCCACGAGCCCACGCTGAAGGAGTCGTCGATCTGGTCGGCGCTCTACGTCGGCATCGCCGTGCTCTTCGGGCTCGGCGTCCTCGTCTTCGGCGGAGCGACGCCCGGATCGGAGTACTTCGCGGGGTACATCACCGAGAAGGCCCTCTCGGTCGACAACCTGTTCGTCTTCCTCATCATCATGGCGAGCTTCAAGGTGCCCCGCGCCGACCAGCAGAAGGTGCTCCTCTTCGGCATCGTCTTCGCGCTGATCGCCCGCACCGGCTTCATCTTCCTCGGCGCCGCACTGATCAACTCGTTCGCCTGGGTCTTCTACATCTTCGGCCTGATCCTGCTGCTGACCGCGTTCAACCTGGTCAAGCCGGGCGACGACCACTCCAGCGACAACGTGATGGTGCGCCTGGCCAAGCGGATCTTCAAGACGAGCGACCAGTACGACGGCGACAAGTTCTACACGCACATCGACGGCAAGAAGGTCCTCACGCCGATGATCCTCGTCATGGCGGCGATCGGCGGAACGGACATCCTGTTCGCCCTCGACAGCGTGCCGGCGATCTTCGGCCTCACCAGCGACGTGTACCTCGTCTTCACGGCGACCGCGTTCTCGCTGCTGGGCCTGCGCCAGCTGTACTTCCTCATCGACGGCCTGCTCGACCGCCTCGTCTACCTCAGCATCGGCCTCGCCGCGATCCTCGCCTTCATCGGCGTGAAGCTGATCCTGCACGCGCTCCACGAGAACAACCTGCCGTTCATCAACAACGGCGAGCACGTGGAGGTCTTCGAGATCGGCACCGGACTGTCGCTCTCGGTCATCATCGGCGTCCTGGTGATCACGGTGATCGCCTCCCTCGTCAGCCCCAAGGGCCGCCGCATGGCCGCCGAGGCCGCCGAGCGCCGCCGCGTGGCCGAGGCCGCGGGCGCGGACGTCGACGCGACGCACTGAGTCGTCTCGTGCGCCGCGGGGCGGCGCACCGCGGTCGGCTCCCCTAGGCGGTCGGGTCCCGGAGAGCGGGTCCCGACCGCCTACGACGATCCGCCGACACGCGGATCCCCCGTTCGGCTCGACCGAGCACCGCACGCCGGTGCTCCGCAGTCAGCTCCCCTAGGCGCTCAGGTCCCCGAGAGCGGGTCCCGACCGCCGAGAACGCCCCGCCGGCTCGAGCGCGGACTCCGCTCGCGGAGGGTCAGCGGGCGCGGTAGCGGTGCTCCGGGCGTCCGGTGGTGCCGTAGCTGAGGGTCATCTCGACGAGGCCGCGGCCCGCGAGACCCGAGAGGTAGCGCTGGGCGGTGGCGCGCGAGATGCCGGCGCGCTCGGCCACCTCGAGGGCCGACAGCTCGGCCCCCGACTCGGCCAGGCGCGCCAGGACGAGCTGCTCGGTCGCCGAGCGCGAGGGCTGCGCGGCGGTCGCGTCGCCCGAGTGCAGGATGCGCAGCGCCCGCTCCACCGCCTCCTGATCGGCCGCGCGGTCCTCCCGCAGCACGTTCCGGAACCGCACGTACGCGTCGAGGCGCTCGCCGAGCAGGCGCGCCTCGAACGGCTTGATGAGGTACCCGAGCGCCCCCGCGTGCAGGGCGCGCCGCACCGTCGCCCCGTCGGAGGCGGCGCTCACGATGAACGCGTCGGTGTCGAGCTCGCGGAGCAGCGCGATCCCGCTCTGATCCGGCAGGTGCACGTCGAGCAGCAGCAGATCGGGCGCGTGCTCGGCGACGGCCGCCCGCGCCGCGCGCGCCGTGTGCACCGGAGGAAGGGCCGTCAGCCCCTGCCGCGCCTCGACCAGGTCCGCATGCAGCTGCGCGACCCGGAAGTCGTCGTCCACCACCAGCACCGTGCGCTCCCGCGCCGTGTCCGCGCTCATGACCCGTCCCCGTCCTGCTCCGGCGGCCGCACCGCTCCGGGGAGGCGCGCGCACAGCACGGCCCCCGACTCCGCTCCGCCGGGGTCCGCCAGCCAGACCTCGCCGCCGCGCCGGGCGGCCACCTCACGGCACAGCGGCAGGCCGAAGCCCCGGCCGTGCACGCGGCCGTCGTCCTCGACGGGGTCGCCCGCGCCGGCCCGGTCGAACAGCGAGTCCGGATCGAGCACTCCGTCGCCGGAGTCGGCGACCGTCACGAAGAGAGCGTCGCCGTCGTCGAGCAGCTCGACCTCGACGAAGCGCACGTCGCGCCGCCCCTCGACCGCCGCGCGCACCGCGTTGTCGACCAGGTTCCCGACCACCGTGGCGACGTCCTCCGGCTCGACGACGGTGCCGCGCACCAGCGTCTCCTCACCGAGCGTCAGCAGCACGCCGCGCTCGGCCGCCTCGATCCCCTTCGCGCCGACGAGCGCCTGGAGGTACGGCTCCTGCAGCCGGTCGGCGTGCTGCACCGGGTACTTGAGCGGGCCGCGGGTCAGCACCTCGTCGAGGTAGTCGCGCGCCGACGCGGTCCGCCCCGCATCCAGCAGGCCCGCGACCACGTGCAGGCGGTTGGCGAACTCGTGCCGCTGCACCCGGAGCGCGTTGGTCATCGCGCCGACCGCGTCGAGGCGCCGGCTCAGCGCGGCGAGGTCGGTGCGGTCGCGCAGCACCACCACCACGCCCAGGTCGCGGTCGCCGCGGGTCACCCGGCGGATGTCGACGTAGACGATGCGGGAACGGACGACGAAGCCCTCCTCGCCTCCGGGGCGGGGCGGTTCGACGGAGTGCAGCGCGGCCCCGATCGCGTCGGCCAGCGGAACGGGCAGGTCGAGCTCCGCGAGCGGCCGCCCGTGCAGCGCCCGCCCGGTCGGGTCGTCGGAGCCGAGGATCGCGGCGGCCCGCGCATTGCAGACGCCGACGCGCCCGTCGCGGTCGAGCGCGAGCACGCCCTCGTCGACCCCGTCGAGCACGGCGGCCTGGTCCTGCACGAGCGAGGTGAGCTCCTCCGGGGCGAGGCCGAGCGTCAGGCGCAGCAGGCGGCGGCGGATGAAGACGGAGGCGACGGCGGCGAGCACCAGCCCGGCGAGCGCCGCGGCGAGGACGCCGAGCAGCGCGGTCGGCAGGTCGGTGAAGACGCTGGAGCGCGCGAAGCCGATGCTGACCTCCCCGACGACCCGCTGCTCCCCCGCGGCGAAGACCGGGACCTTGGCCCGTGCCGACTCGCCCAGCGTGCCGGTGCCCCACGAGACGCTCTCGCGCCCGGCGAGCGCCTCGTCGGGGCTGGTCGAGACCCGCTCGCCGAGGCGGTCCTCGTCGGGGTGCGCGAGGCGGATGCCCTGATCGTCGGTGATCACGACGAAGAGCGCGCCGGTGCGCTGCTCGACGGCGGCGGCGACGTCCTCGAGCGGTCCGCCGCGCAGCTCCGAGGCGGCGGGCGCGCCGGGCACCGCGGAGGACGCGGCGACCGCGTCCTGCACGTCGGGGTCCTCGGCGACGGTGCGGGCGATGGCGAGCGCCGTCCCCTCCGCCTCGCCGCGCAGCTGCTGGACGCTGAGCGCGGTGACGAGGCCGGCGCAGACCAGCACGGCGGCCGACACCGTGGCGAGCTGCAGGACCAGGACGTGGGTCGCGAAGCGCATCGGGGCCTCCTCGCCGTCGTCGTGCGCAGAATGCGCAGAAGCCACACTATGCGCAGATGTCGCCGTAATGAGCGATACCCCGGCGCCGGACGCGGAGCTGCCTAGGGTTTCCACCATCTCCCGGCCGGCTCTCCCGCCGAGCGCGGGCGGAGGCACTGGACGAAGGAGTCGGCTGTGTTGGTAGTACTCGGTTTCACCATGATCCTGGCCTTCATGGCCCTGATCATGACCAAGCGGCTGACGCCGATGGTCGCCCTGATCGTCGTGCCGACGATCTTCGGCCTCTTCGCGGGCGCCGGCCTCGGCATCGGCGACATGGTCCTCGAGGCGATCGGCAGCCTCGCGCCCACGGCCGCGCTGCTGATGTTCGCGATCATGTACTTCGGGATCATGATCGACGTCGGGCTCTTCGACCCGCTGATCCGCTTCATCGTCCGCGCGCTCGGCGACGACCCGGCGAAGGTCGTGCTCGGCACGGCGCTGCTCGCCGGCGCGGTCTCGCTCGACGGCGACGGCTCGACCACCTTCATCGTCACCACCGCCGCGATGCTCCCGATCTACCTGCGCCTGGGGATGAACCCGGTCGTGCTGACCTGCGTCGCGGGCCTGGCCAACGGCACGCTCAACATCGTCCCCTGGGGCGGACCGACGGTGCGCGCCGCCGCGGCCCTCCAGGTCTCGCCGAGCGAGATCTTCGTGCCGATGCTCCCCTCGCTCGCGGTGGGCCTGGCCGTCACGCTCGTCTTCGCCTGGTTCCTCGGGCTCGGCGAGCGCCGCCGCCTCGGCTCGCTCGCGCTGGCCGAGCCGATGCTCGAGCAGGAGCTCGTCGGCGCCGGCCGCGGCTCATCCTCCCGCTCGGGCGGCGCCCGCACCGGCGGCCTCGCGGCGCTGACCGGGGGCATCCGCACCGTCGCCCGGGAGCGCTTCTCCTTCCTCCGCGGTCCCCAGGCCCTGCGCGGAGCCCAGGTGGCGGTCGCCGCCCGCGTGCAGGCCGACGACGCCGACACCGCGATGGCCGACACGATGCTCGACCCCGAGCGCGAGACGCTGCGCCCGAAGCTGATCTGGGTGAACCTGGTCCTGACCCTCGCGGTGATGACGCTGCTGGTCGCCGACATCCTGCCGCTGCCCTACGTGTTCATGGTCGGCTCCGCGGTCGCCCTGCTGATCAACTTCCCGAAGATGAAGGACCAGGCGGCCGAGATCGTCAAGCACGCGCCGAGCATCGTGGGCGTCGTGTCGATGGTGCTGGCGGCCGGCGTGCTGATCGGCGTCCTCAACGGCACCGGCATGGTCGACGCCATGGCGGAGTGGGTCGTCGCGGTGATCCCGCCGGCGCTCGGACCGTTCCTCGCCGTGATCACCGGCGTGCTCAGCATCCCGATGACCTTCTTCATGTCGAACGACGCGTTCTACTACGGCATCCTCCCCGTGCTCTCCGAGAGCGCGGCGAACTACGGCATCTCGCCGGTCGAGATGGCGCGCGCCTCGATCACCGGGCAGCCGGTGCACCTCCAGAGCCCGCTGGTCCCGGCGATCCTCCTGCTCGTCTCCCTCGCCGCGGTGAACCTCGGCGACCACCACCGCAAGGTGCTGTGGCGAGCGGTCGTCGTCTCGCTGGTCATGCTCGCCGTCGGCGTGCTGGTCGGCTCGATCCCCTTCGGCTGAGGCCGGCGGAGCGGATCGCCGAGCGATCGGAACGAGGACGGGACCCCTTGCTGCGGCGGGGGTCCCGTCCTCGTTCCGCGGCTCGGTCCCGCAGCCCGCGCTAGCGCAGCAGCGGCGCCAGGTTCTCGGTCCACACGTCGGAGCCGACCTTGAGGATGAGGGCGCCGACCACGACGAGGAACGCGACCCGGATGAAGCGGCTGCCACGAGCGACGGCCATCCGCGAGCCGAGGTACGCGCCCGCCACGTTGGCGGCGCCCATCAGGAGGCCCAGCAGCCAGATCACGTGCCCGCCCGGCACGAAGTAGAGCAGGGCGCCGAGGTTGGTCGCGACGTTGACGATCTTCGCCTTGGCACTGGCGAGCAGGAAGTCGTAGCCCAGCGCGGTGATCAGGGCGATGATCAGGAAGGTCCCGGTGCCCGGTCCGATCAGGCCGTCGTAGAAGCCGATCAGGAGTCCCAGCACGGCCGCCGTGACGAGGTGGCGCCGGCCCGCGTGCTTGAGCACCGTGACGCTGCCCAGTGCCGGGCGGGCGATCGTCACGACGGCGACCACGATCAGCGCGACGACGATGATCGGCTTGAACACCGCGGCCGGGAGGAGGCCGGCGAGCGTCGCGCCTCCGTAGCTGCCCGCGAGGGCGACCGCCGCCATCGGCAGTGCGGTGCGCAGATCGGGCTTCGCGCGCCGGTAGTAGGTGATCGCGCTGGTGGTCGTGCCGAAGATCGAGGCCAGCTTGTTCGTGGCGAGCGCCTGCACGGGCGAGATCCCCGGCACGAGGAGCAGGGCGGGGAGCTGGAGGAGTCCGCCGCCGCCCACGACCGCGTCGATCCAGCCGGCCGCGAAGGCGGCGAGGATCATCAGCGCGAGGACGGGGAGTCCGAGATCCTCTGTGAAGGTCAGCATCGGTCGGAAGCGTACGCGAGCACTGCGACCCCCTCGACCTCGGGGGCCGGGCCGCCCTAGGGTCGGCGGCATGCGATTCGGACTCTTCATCCCCCAGGGCTGGCGCCACGACCTCGTCGGCGTCCCGGCCGCCGACCAGTGGCGCACCATGAGCGACCTCGCCTGGCACGCCGACGACGGCGCCTGGGAGTCGATCTGGGTCTACGACCACTTCCACACCGTCCCGCAGGTGACGGAGGAGGCGACGCACGAGGCGTGGTCGCTGATGAGCGCGTTCGGCGCCACCACGTCGCGCGTGCGGCTGGGCCAGATGTGCACCTGCATGGGCTACCGGAACCCCGCCTACCTCGCCAAGGTCGCGACGACCGTCGACATCGTCTCGGGCGGGCGGGTCGAGATGGGCATCGGCGGCGGCTGGTACGAGCACGAGTGGCGCGCGTACGGCTACGGCTTCCCGCCGATCGCCGAGCGGCTGGGCCGGCTCGACGAGGGAGTGCAGATCCTGCAGCAGGCCTGGACGACCGGGTCCGCGACCCTCGACGGCCGCTACTACCAGGTGGACGGCGCGCAGAACCGACCGCTGCCCCTGCAGGAGGGCGGCATCCCGCTGTGGGTCGCCGGCGGCGGCGAGAAGGTCACGCTGCGGATCGCGGCCCAGTACGCGCAGTACACGAACTTCGCCGGGACCCCGGAGGCGTTCGACCACAAGAGCTCGGTCCTCCGCGGGCACTGCGAGCGCCTGGGCACCGACTTCTCGGCGATCACCCGGAGCTCGAACTACAACGTCGTGATCGGCGAGACGGAGGCGGAGGTCGAGGCGGCGCTGCAGCGTCTCGAGGAGCGCGTGGTCCCGTACCTCGGCGCGGAGGGAGCGGCGTCCTTCGTCGCCGAGTACCGCAGCCCCGACGCGCTCGCGGTCGGCACTCCCTCGCAGATCGTCGACCGGCTCGCCGGCATGCAGGCGCGCGGGATGGACTACGGCATCCTCTACTTCCCGGACGCCGCCTACGACCGGTCCGGCATCGAGCTGTTCGAGCGCGAGGTGCTGCCGGCGCTCTCCTGAGCGCGGAGCGGCGGGGGCTCCTACGCCTCCCGCCCCCCGCCCGCAAGTCCTTGGGGCGCCCCGGCCCCGCGCCTACGGTCGGAGCATGGACGCACAGGACATCCGCTGGAACGACGAAGCCCGCGACAAGATCCTCGAGGACTCGGACAGGGTCCTCCGCGAGGCGGTGCTCGACCTCGCGACGAGCAAGAAGGGCGAGCCCTGGGAGGACGTGTTCGCGGAGCTGAACGCGCGCCTCAAGGACCGCTTCATCGACTTCGAGCCCGGCCCGGACCTCCGCAAGTACGCCGAGGCCGTCTCCGCCGGGGAGATCGAGACCGGCTCGTGAGCGAGCACGACCGCGACGCCGCGCTCGAGGACGAGATCACCTCGATCCACGCCCTCGGCGAGGGCCGCGTCGGCGAGACGGCCGGCCCGGAGGACGAGGACCACGAGCTCTCGCCCGAGCAGGACGCCCGCATCGAGTCCGAGCTGAAGAGCCGGGGCAGCGAGAGCTGATCCCCCCGGTACGCGGAAGGCCCGCTCCCCCTCGAGGGAGCGGGCCTTCCGCGTGAGTCGCGACTACGCCGAGAGGGGCTCGTAGTCGGTGTAGCCCTCGGCTCCTCCGCCGTAGACCGTCTCCTGGACGACCTCGTTCTCGGGGTGCCCGCCCTGCCAGCGCTCGACCAGGTCGGGGTTGGCGATCGCCGGGCGGCCGACGGCCACGGCGTCGGCGTGGCCCTCGCTGATCAGCTCGGTCGCCTCCTCGCGGCTGGTCGGCGAGCCGAAGCCGCTGTTGGCGATGAAGACGCCGTCGAAGCGCGAGCGGAGGTCCTGGACCAGCTCGCCGGCGGGCTCGGCGTGCAGGACGCTGAGGTAGGCCAGGCCGAGCGGGGCGAGCCCGTCGACGACGGCCTCGTAGGTGGCGCGCACGTCGTCGCCGTCGGTCTCGACGACGTCCTGGATGTTGTGGGCCGGCGAGAGGCGGATGCCGACGCGGCCCGCTCCGACCTCGTCGACGATCGCGCGGGTGACCTCGAGCGGGAACGCGGCGCGCTCGGCCGGGGTCCCGCCGTACTGGTCGGTGCGCACGTTGGAGACGGGCGAGAGGAACTCGTGCAGCAGGTAGCCGTTGGCGCCGTGCACCTCGACTCCGTCGAAGCCGGCGTCGATCGCGCGGCGGGCGGCGGCGACGAACTCGTCGCGGACGGTCGCCAGCTCCTCGGTGGTCAGCGCGTGCGGCACCGGGAAGGGCTTCTTGCCGGCGGGGGTGTGCACCTCTCCGTCGATGGCGACGGCGCTCGGGGCGACGATGCGGTCGGTGCCGGTGATCTCGGTGTGCGAGACGCGGCCCGCGTTCATCAGCTGCATGACGATGCGTCCGCCCGCGGCGTGCACGGCGTCGGCGACGGCGCGCCAGCCCGCGGCCTGCGCGTCGGTCTCGATGCCGGGCTGCCCGGCGTAGCCCTTGGACTCGGCGCTGGGGAAGACGCCCTCGCTGATCAGCAGGCCCATGCTCGCGCGCTGGGCGTAGTACTCGGCGACGATCGCGCCGGGCACGCCCTGCTCGTCGGAGCGCAGTCGCGTCATCGGTGCCAGGACGATGCGGTTGGGGAGGTCGAGGTCGCCGGCGGTGAGGGGGGAGAACGGATCCACGGGATCGCCTTTCTACGGAGCTGTCTCAGGGGCTGCCCTGAGGGGGGAGGCACGTGCACCTGCGGCGCACTCCGGGCCACAACCGCGAGCGGAGCACCGTCATTCCTCCTCCCGGCGTTCTCCCATCCCCCGCGCCCCGGGCACGCGGTCGACGGCCTGCCGCCTCCCGACTCCTGCTCGGACACCCGGGCTGTCTACACTCGGGAGGCGACGACGAAGGAGTGTGCGCGATGCCGGCGAGACCCCACCACCCCGTGAGCTCCCGGCTGCTGCCGGCGCTCGGGGCCCTCCTGATCGCCGCGGTCCTCGCGCTGGTCCCCGCGACCGCGGCGACGGCCGAATCGCCCGTCTCCTTCTCCTCCTCCACCGTCCTCGACTCGGTCGGGGTGCTGAGCTCCGGAGAGACCGCCGAGATCGAGCAGGCCTCGCGGGCCCTCTACGACCAGCACCGCGTGCAGCTGTTCGTCGCCTTCGTCGACTCCTTCACCGATCCGTCCGACCGCGCCGCGTGGGCGGACGAGACCGCGACCCGCAACGGACTGGGCACCGACGACGTCCTCCTGGCCGTCGCGGTCGACGCCCGCCAGTACCAGGTGTCGGTCGCGCAGGGCTTCGCCCTCGACGACGCGCAGGTCTCCTCGCTCCAGTCCGACGACATCGAGCCGAGGCTCGCCGACGGCGACTGGGCCGGAGCCGCGGTGGCCGCCGCCGACGGGATCGGGCAGCGCCTCGACGCGCCCAGCGCCGGCGAGTCCCTCGGCTCGGGGCTGCTGATCGCGCTCGGCGTGCTCGCGGCCCTCGTCGTGGTCGGCCTCGTGGTGCTGCTGCTCGTCCGCCGCGCGCGGAAGCGCCGCGCCCAGGAGGCGGTGGAGGCCTCGATCGACGAACTCGCCACCCGTGCCGGGTCGGCCCTCGTCCACGCCGACGACGCCGTCCGCACCAGCGAGCAGGAGGTCGGCTTCGCGGAGGCGCAGTTCGGCGCCGACGCGACCGGCGCGTTCCGCGAGGCGCTCGTCACCGCGAAGCGCCTGCTCGGCGAGGCCTTCACCCTGCAGCAGCGCCTCGACGACGCCGAGCCGGAGACCGATCAGGAGCGCCGCGACGGCTACCAGCGCATCCTCCAGCTCTGCGCCGACGCCGAGCAGACGCTCGACGAGCGCGCGAGCGCGTTCGAGGAGCTGCGCGACCTCGAGAAGAACGCGCCGCAGGTCGCCGCCGCGCTCTCGGCTCGCGCCGCCGAGGTCGGCGACCGCCTCCCCTCGGCCCGCGCCCGCCTCGCCGAGCTCGCCTCCCGCTACGCGCCGACCGCGATCGACGACGTGGGCGACGACGCCGACCAGGCCGAGGACCGCCTCCGCTTCACCCGCGACCAGCTCGCCGGCGCCCAGCAGGCGCTGCAGGCCGGCGACTCCGGCCGCGCCGCCGTGCTGCTGCGCGCCGGGCAGCAGGCCGCCGAGCAGGCCTCCGGACTCGTCGACGCGGTGGCGACGAGGGGTGACGAGCTGCAGAAGGCGGAGGCGTCGCTCGCCGGCCGCATCGCCGAGATCCGCGCCGACGTGGCGCAGGGACGAGCGCTCGCCGCCTCCCAGGACGCGGAGTCCGCTGCCCAGGCGCAGAACGTCGCCGCGGCGGTCGCCTCGACCGAGGCCGCCCTCGACGACGTCGAGCGCGCCGCCTCCGTGCGGCCGAACGACCCGCTCGCCCTGCTCGAGGCGCTCACCGCCGCCGACGCCACGATCGATGCCGCCGTCGGCGGGTTCCGCGACGCGCAGGCCCAGCGCGAGCGCGAGCGGGCCGCCCTCGGCGCCGAGCTCACCTCCGCCCGCAGCCGCGTCTCGGCCGCCGAGGACTTCATCGCGGCCCGCCGCGGCGCGGTCGGCTCGGAGGCGCGCACCCGCGTCGCCGAGGCCGCCCGCTCGGCCGAGTACGCCGAGCACATCGCCGCCACCGACCCCCGCGAGGCTCTCGCCTCCGCCCAGCGCGCTTCGCAGCTCGCCCAGCAGGCGCTCGAGCGGGCGCGGGCCGACGCCGGCTCCTACTCCGCCCCGAACGCCGTCGGCAGCCCCTACGGAGGCGACACGACCGGCGCGTTCCTCGGCGGGATCCTGGTCGAGTCGCTCCTGGGAGGCGGACGCCGCAGCGGCTACCGCTCGGGCGGCTTCGGCGGAGGCGGCTTCGGCGGCGGCGGCTCGTCCCGGCGCTCCGGCGGCGGCGGCTTCGGCGGCGGGCGCAGCAGCGGCGGAGGCGGACGCCGTGGAGGCGGCGGGCGCTTCTGAGCGCCCCCGGGCATCCGCGCACGACCGACGACCACCACCTCCCCCACGACTCCGGCACCACCTCCGACATCCGGCACCACCCACGACGCAAGGAGAGACACCCATGGCACAGAGACAGTCGATCTTCGGCCGCATCGCGCAGCTCGCGAAGGCCAACATCAACGCGCTCCTCGACCAGGCCGAGGACCCGCAGAAGATGCTCGACCAGATGGTCCGCGACTACACCGACAGCATCCGCGACGCCGAGGCGGCGATCGCCACCACGATCGGCAACCTGCGCCTGCTCGAGGACGACTACCGCGAGGACGTGCAGAACGCCCAGGAGTGGGGCGGCAAGGCCCTCGCCGCGAGCCGCAAGGCCGACGAGCTGCGCACCGGCGGGAGCGCCGGCGACGCCGACAAGTTCGACGCGCTGGCCAAGGTCGCTCTGCAGCGCCAGATCCAGTCCGAGAAGGAGGCGAAGGACGCCGAGCCGACCATCGCCTCGCAGACCGAGGTCGTCGACAAGCTCAAGACGGGCCTGAACCAGATGCGCGAGAAGCTGCAGCAGCTCTCGAGCAAGCGCGACGAGCTGATCGCGCGCTCGAAGACCGTCGAGGCGCAGAGCCAGGTCCAGGACGCCGTGAAGAGCATCGACCTGATGGACCCGACGAGCGAGGTGAGCCGCTTCGAGCAGAAGATCCGCCGCGAGGAGGCGCGCGTCCGCGGCGCGGAGGAGCTCGCCTCCTCGAGCCTGGACGCGCAGTTCGAGTCGCTCGAGGACCTCGGCGAGATGACCGAGGTGGAGGCGCGCCTCGCCGCGCTCAAGTCCGGCCGCCCGCAGGACTCGATCGGCTCCTGAGCCCGTGCGCCTCCGGCGGTCCCGCCGGAGGCGCACTCCCCTTCCCGACACGCGCGGAGCGAAGGCTGGCAATCGCCATGGTGCGGTGCCGCCGCCGTCCCCGTAGTGTTCACACCAGGTTGCCCTTGACCCCGGTCGCCCTGATGCCGCGTCCGGCCCCTACCGACGCGGTGAACCATGAGCGGACCGCCCCCGTCGGGATCGCTCGCCGAGAGACCGTCGACGCCGACGGTCACCACGAAGAGCGAGGCGCCGATGAGCACCCCCACCACCACGTCCGTCACCGGAGGCGCCCCCCGCGTCGTCCGCACCCGTCCGCGCGCCGACGGCCGCGTCAACCCGACGACCGAGTACTCCGGTCTCCTCAGCACGGTCCGCGACGCGGGGCTCCTCCGCCGCCGCACCGGCTTCTACTACACGATGTTCGGCGCGCTGGTCCTCGCGCTCGGCGGCATCGTCACCGGCTTCGTCCTGCTGGGCGACTCCTGGTTCCAGCTCCTGCTCGCTGCCGCCCTCGGCATCGTGCTGACGCAGTTCGCCTTCCTCGCCCACGAGGCCTCGCACCGCCAGGTGTTTGAGTCCGGCAAGGCCAACGACGTCGCCGGCCGCACCCTCGCGAACCTCTTCGTCGGCATCAGCTACTCCTGGTGGATGACCAAGCACAGCCGCCACCACGCGAACCCGAACGTGCTGGGCAAGGACCCGGACATCGAGCGCGACGTCGTCTCCTTCACCGCCGAGGACGCGGCCCGCTCGCGCGGCCTCTACGCCTGGCTCACCCGCCGCCAGGGCTACGCGTTCTTCCCGCTCCTGCTGCTCGAGGGCCTCAACCTGCACCTGCACGGCTTCCGCACCGTGTTCGGCAAGGGCAAAGTCGACAAGCGCTGGGTCGAGATCACCATGCTCGTCACCCGCGTCGGCCTCTACCTCGCCGTCGTCTTCTGGGCCCTCCCCCTCGGCATGGCGTTCGCCTTCGTCGGCGTGCAGCTGGGCGTCTTCGGCCTCTACATGGGCGCCTCGTTCGCGCCGAACCACAAGGGCATGCCGCTGCTGCCGAAGGAGGCGCGCGTCGACTTCCTCCGCCGCCAGGTCCTCACCTCGCGCAGCATCCGCAGCACCTGGTTCACCGACCTCTACATGGGCGGACTGAACTACCAGGTGGAGCACCACCTCTTCCCGAACATGCCCCGCCCGGCGCTGCGCCGTGCGCAGGTCATCGCCAAGGAGTACTGCACCACCCACCAGATCCCCTACACCGAGACCTCGCTGATGGAGTCGTACGCGATCGTCGTCCGCTACCTCAACAAGGTCGGCCTGTCGGCCGGCGGCGACCCGTTCGACTGCCCCGCCGCCTCCGCCTACGGACGCTGAGCACTCCCCCTTCGGAGGCCCCTCGCACCTTCCCGGTGCGGGGGGCCTCCGTCGTTCGCGGGAGCGCAAGGGGGTGCCCCCGCGGGCGGCGGAGTCGTAGCGTCGAGACATGAGCAGCTCCGACTACGACATCGAGCCCACCCCCACCGACACGACCGACGGCGCCCGCACGCCCGACCCCGCCACCGAGACCGGCACCTCCGCGGGCCTCGACGAGGTCGGCGGCGCGGCCTCCCCCCTGGCCGACGGCGTCGGCGCCGACGGCGAGGAGCAGAACCCCCCGCTGCCCGACTGGGGCCCCACCGACGGCGTCCACGGCACCGACGCCGAGACCGACGCCTCGGGCACCGAGCAGCACTGACACGGCTCCGCGAGGGACCTCCCCGGCCGGTCGGCGAACGTTCCGACCGCGTTCCGAGGAGGTCCCTCCGTGTTCGCCGGAGGGTCGGCCGGCGCTCGGTCGGCGCGCCCTACACTGGCGAAATGCAGCCGACCGAACGCGCCCTCCGCGTGATCTCCTACAACCTCCGGGAGCACCGAGCGCACGCCGAGATCGCCCCCCTCGCCGCCCGCCACGACATCGACGTCCTGTGCCTGCAGGAGTGCGACACCACGAAGCTGCCGCAGGAGGTGGGCTCGCTCCGGCTCGCGTCCGTCACGGCCCGCAACCGCCTGGGCCTTGCCGTCTACTACTCGCAGGACCGCTTCGAGCTCTCCGGCAGCGCCGCTTTCGAGCTCAGCAAGTCCATGCACGACCGGGTGATGTCCCCCGCTCACGAGCGCCTGCTGGCCGTCCGCCTCGACGACCGCGACGGCGGATCGATCGCGGTCTCCTCCTTCCACGCCGCCCCGCTCTCGGCCGGCAACGCCCTGCGCCGCAAGCAGATCGACGAGGCGCTCAACCGGCTGCGCGAGTACGCGCCGGACACCCCCTCCCTGATGGTCGGCGACTACAACTACCCGTGGTTCTTCCGCGGACTCGACCGCCGGATGACCCGGAACGGCTACCTGGTCTCGCGGAGCGACTCCCCCACCTACGCGCGCTACCGCTACTTCAGCGGCCACTTCGACTTCGCGATCAGCGACTCCGTGCGGATCGAGCGGGTCTCCACGCTGCCCCAGGGCGTCTCGGACCACCTCCCGGTGATGGTCGACGCGCACTACGGCGTCCCCGCCGCCTGAGCGCGGGGCTCGCGGGCCCGCGCGGTCGGTAGGCTCAGGGGGTGACGACCCTGATCCTCGCCCGGCACGGAGAGACTGTCTGGCACTCCGAGAACCGCTTCGCGGGCTCCTCCGACATCGCGCTGACCCCCCGGGGCCAGGACCAGGCGGCGACTCTGGCCGCCTGGGCCGTCGACGCCGACCTCGAGGCGGTGTACTCCTCCACCCTGGTCCGGGCCGTGCGCACCGCCGTGCCCGCCGCGCGGGCGGCCCACCTCGAGCTGCAGCCCGACCCGGCCCTGGTCGAGGTCGACTTCGGCCGCGGCGAGGGGCTGACCACCGACGAGATGGAGAAGCGCTTCCCGGACGAGTACCACGCGTGGGTCGCGGCGCCGGCCATCCAGCCGATGCCCGGCGGCGAGTCCGGCCTCGACGCCGTCGCCCGCGCGAACACCTCGCTCGCCCGCATCCACCGCGAGCACCCCGACGGCCGCGTGCTCGTCGTCGCGCACGGCACGCTCATCCGCCTCCTGCTGTGCGCCTACCTCGGCATCAACCCGGAGACGTACCGGCACACCTTCCCGGTGGTCGACAACGTCTCGCTGACCACACTGCGCTGGGACGCGACCGGCGTCGGCCTGCTCGGCTACAACGTCCCGCCCGTCCAGACGCAGCGGCGCTCCAGCTGAGCGCAGCGGCCGCTCCGGAGCGGCGCCCGGCGAGCGCGGGCTCCATCGGCCTGGTGCTCGGGTCGGTCGCGAGCGTGCAGCTGGGCGCCTCCTTCGCCGTGCTGCTCTTCCCCGCCGCGGGGCCGATCGGCACCGTCACGCTCCGGCTGGTGTTCTCGGCCGTCGTGCTGCTCCTGGTCTGCCGTCCGCGGCTGCGCGGCCACAGCCGGAGCGACTGGGCCACCGTCGCCGCCTACGGTCTCGCCCTCGGCGGGATGAACGCCTGCTACTACGAGGCCATCGCCCGGATCCCGCAGGGCGCCGCCGTCACCCTCGAGGTGCTCGGGCCACTGACGCTCTCGGTGATCGCCGGGAGGAGCGTGCTGAGCCTGGTCTGGGCGGTGCTCGCGCTGGCCGGAGTGGTGACCCTGTCGCAGGGCGGGTTCTCGGCGCTGGACCCGGTCGGCGTCGGCTTCGCGCTGGGGGCCGCTGTGCTCTGGGCCGCGTACATCGTCTTCGCCGGCCGCACCGGCGGGCGGTTCCAGGGGATCGACGGGCTCGCGCTGGCGCTGGCGGCCGGCGCGATCGTGTCGCTGCCGTTCGGCATCGCCTCCGCCGGACCCGCCCTGGTGGTGCCGCCGGTGCTGCTCCTCGGGCTCGCCGTAGCGGTGCTCTCCTCCGCGGTGCCCTACGCGCTGGAGCTGCTGGCGCTGCGGCGCCTGCGCTCCTCCACCTTCTCGATCCTGATGTCGCTCTCCCCCGGGGCGGCCGCGCTCTCGGGCTTCCTCGTGCTCGGCCAGCGCCTCAGCGCCGTCGAGGCCGTCGGGATCGCGCTCGTGGTCGCCGCGAGCATCGGAGCGGTGCGGACCGCGCGGACCTCCGCCTGAGCGGCAGTTCTTTTGTTAGGCTAACTATGTGCCATCGACCGAGACCCTGCAGACCGAGACCCCTCAGACCGAGACCCTGCGGACCGATCTCCCGCTGACCTCCCTCGCCGGCGAGGTGCGGGCAGCGGTCGGCCGGCTCGGACGGCGGCTCCGGCAGGAGAAGGCCCAGCACGAGCTCAACGATCCGCAGTTCAGCGTGCTCGCGCTCCTGCACCGCGAGGGGGCGAAGACCCTCGGCGAGCTGGCCGAGGCGGAGCGGGTCCGCCCGCCGTCGATGACCCGCACGGTCGGCTGCCTGGTCGACGAAGGACTCGCGGAGCGCCTGGCCGACCCCGCCGACGGCCGCGTCACCCGCATCCGCCCCACAGAGGCCGGCACCGCACTGGTGCTCGACGTGCGCCGCAGCCGCGACGCGTGGCTCGTGGCGCGCCTCGAGGAGCTCCCTCCCGAGGACCTGCGCCTGCTCCACGACGCGGCGGCGGTCCTGCGCGCGGTGGCCGACCGATGAGCGCGATGTTCCGCTCCCTCGCCGTGCCGAACTACCGCATCTGGTTCGCGGGCGCAATGGTCTCGAACGTCGGCACCTGGATGCAGCGGACGGCCCAGGACTGGATCGTGATCAACGACCTGACCGACCACGACGCGACGGCGCTCGGCGTGACCATGGCACTGCAGTTCGGACCGCAGCTCGTGATGGTCCCCTTCTCCGGCTTCATCGCCGACCGCTTCGACCGGCGGAAGCTCCTGATGGCCACCCAGGGCGCGATGGGCGCGCTCGGGCTCGGCCTGGGGCTCATCGTCGTGACCGGGGTCGTCCAGCTCTGGATGGTCTACCTCTTCGCCCTGCTGCTCGGCTTCGCCGCGGCGATCGACGCGCCCGTGCGCCAGACCTTCGTCTCGGCGCTGGTCGAGGAGCGCGACCTCACCAACGCCGTCTCGCTGAACTCGGCCTCCTTCAACTCGGCGCGGATGATCGGACCGGCCCTCGCGGGCGTGCTCATCGCCGCGGTCGGCTCCGGCTGGGTCTTCCTCCTCAACGCCGCGAGCTTCCTCGCCGTCCTGCTCTCGCTGCGCGCGCTGCACCGCGACCAGCTCCGCAGCGCCCCGCGCGCCACCCGCGGCCCGGGTGCGCTGCTGGAGGGGTTCCGCTACGTCTCGAAGCGGCCGGACATCCTCGTGGTGCTCGCGATCGTGTTCCTGATCGGCACCTTCGGCCTGAACTTCCCGATCTTCGCCTCGACGATGGCGACCGTCGAGTTCGACATGGGGGCGAGCGAGTTCGGCCTGCTCTCCTCCGCGATCGCCGTCGGCTCGGTGCTGGGGGCGCTCCTCTCGGCTCGCCGCGACCGCCCGATGCTCCGGCTCATCGTCGGCGCCTCCGCGGCGTTCGGCGTCGCGCTCGCGCTGGCCGGCGTCATGCCGACGGTCTGGGCGTTCGCGATCCTGCTCCCCTTCGTCGGCATCGCGGCGCAGACGCTGATGACCTCGGCCAACGGCTACGTGCAGCTCTCGACCGCCCCCGAGATGCGGGGCCGGGTCATGGCGCTGTACATGGCCATCTTCGTCGGCGGCACCCCGATCGGCGCCCCGCTGATCGGCTGGGTCGCGAACGCCTACGGTCCGCGCCAGGCGATGCTGGTCGGCGCCGCCTCCGGGATCGCGGCGGCCGCCATCGGCCTCGCCTTCCACCTCCGCCTGCGCCGCGCCGCCCGGCTCGCGGCCCCCGGGCCGGAGGCTCTGCCCGCCACCGGCGGAGTCCCCCTGCTGCGTCCGCGCGCCTAGGCTCCGTCGGCCGGTCCGCACGCCGGGCGGATCCGCGGACCGCCCACTCGACGGGTCGCCCCCGACGCGGGGCGCGACCGCCGCGGGGCGCGACCGCCGCCCGCCCTCAGGCCTCGCGGGTGATCTCGACGCGGACGAAGAGCTTCGACGAGCGGGGCCCGGCGAACACCCCGCGCAACGGCGCGATGTCGTTGTAGTCGCGGCCCCGGCCGACGATGACGTGGCGGTCGCCGATGTCGATCAGGTTCGTCGGGTCGTAGCCGCGCCAGGCTCCTCCGCAGAACCACTCGACCCAGGCGTGGGACTCCCCCACCACGGTCTCGCCGATCTCGGCGTGCGGCTTGGGGTGCAGGTAGCCCGAGACGTAGCGCGCCGGGATGCCCACCGAGCGCAGAGCCCCGAGGACGATGTGCGTGATGTCCTGGCAGACGCCCTCGCGCGCGGTCCACGACTCCGTCGCGGTGGAGTGCACGCCGGTGACGCCCTGCCGGTAGGTCATCGCCCGGCCGATCGTCTCGGCGATCGTGAGCGCGGCCTCGCACGGCCCGGCCGCCTCGTCCGCGAGCGAGCGCGCCATCGCCGCGAGGTCCTCCGACGGCGCGGTGCGGTGGGTCTGCTTCGACTGCTCCACGTACTCGGTGCGCGTCTCGACCTGCTCGGACAGCTGATCCCACCCGGTCGGGTGGTCGGGGTGCTGCTTCGGCCGGATCTCGACGAGCGAGGTCGCCGTCAGCGAGAGCTCGCGGTGGGCGTCGAGCACGTCGAACGACGAGACGCGGGTGCCCCAGTAGTCGGTGTAGGCGTGCACCGAGGTCACCGGCCGGATGTCGAGGTTCGAGAACAGCACCAGCTGCCCGTCCGAGGAAGCGGGGAGCATCCGCGCCTCGTTGTAGGACGCGACCACGTCCCCCGCGTAGGTGAAGCCCGTGGTGTGCCTGATGCGCAGCCTGCTCACAGCGCCTCCCCGATCCAGCTCGGCATGACGTTGGTGGGGAAGTACCGCTGGCGGATCGCCTCGGACGCGGCCGAGGTCGCCTCCTGCACGCTGTCCATGTGCCGCGGGAGGTCCTCGAGGATGTCGGTGATCGGCCGGAACTCCAGCTCGCTGCGGATCCGCCCGAGGACGCGCTGCGCGTCGCCGGAGTGGCCGATGCGGCCGGTGCGCGGCTCGATGTCGCGCATGCACGCCTCCGCCCGCGAGACCGAGAAGAGGATCGAGCGCGGGAACAGCCGGTCCAGGAGGAGGAACTCGGCCGCGTTCCGCGCGCTCGGCACGCCCCGGTAGGTGCGCAGGTACGCCTCGTAGGCGCCGCAGGAGCGGAGGATCGTGGTCCAGGACGGGCCGCTCGCCTCGGTCAGCGAGCGGGTGGCGAGCAGGCGGGCGGTCATGTCGGCGCGCTCGATCGAGCGGCCGAGGGTGAAGAATTGCCAGGCCTCGTCGCGCGAGGTCGCCGACTCGATGATGCCGACGGCGAGGGCGGAGCGCTCGCGCACCCAGCTGAAGAACTCCGACACCCGCTCGCCCGAGACGCGGCGCGGCATCCGGGTCCGCGTGGTGTTCAGGCACTCCCAGAGCTCGGTCGAGACGATCTCGCGCGCCCGGCGGGCGTTCTCGCGGGCCGCGCCGAGTGAATAGGCGATCGAGGCGGGGTTCGTGCGGTCGATCGCGAGGATCGCCAGCACGTCGGCACGGGTGATCTCGCGCATGTCGTCGGGCGGGGTCGAGCCCATCACCGACAGGAGCGAGCGGCAGGCCGTGTCCTCGTCGATCCACGGGTCCTCGAGCAGGAGCTGGAGGTGGACGTCGAGGATGCGGGCGGTGCCGTCGGACCGCTCGATGTAGCGGCCGATCCAGAACAGCGACTCGGCGATCCGGGAGAGCATCAGTCGTCCTCCCCCGCCGCGAGCGTCTGCTGCTGCTGCTGCTGCTGGTCCTGGTCGGTGTTCGGCGCGTCCTGCGGCGAGTGGTCGGGCGTGTGGTTGAGCGGGTAGACGATCGGGATGGAGCTGGTGACAGCGGCCTGCTCGGCGACGAGCGCCTGGATGTCGCGCGCCTCGGGCTCGGCGCTGCGCGCCTCCTCGAGGCCGACCACCCAGGTGTCCTTCGATCCGCCGCCCTGCGACGAGTTGACGACGAGCTGCCCCTCCGGGAGCGCGACGCGGGTCAGGCCGCCGGGCAGCACCCAGACGTCGGTGCCGTCGTTCACGGCGAAGGGCCGCAGGTCGGCGTGCCGGGGGCGCATCCCGTCGTCGACGAGGGTGGGGATGGTGGAGAGCTGCACGACCGGCTGCGCGATCCAGCCGCGCGGGTCGGCCTGGAGGCGGGACCGCAGCTCCGCGAGCTCCTTCGCCGAGGCGGCCGGCCCCACGACCAGGCCCTTGCCGCCGGAGCCGTCGACCGGCTTCACGACGAGCTCGTCGAGACGGTCGAGCACCTCCTCGAGCGCTCCCGGGTCCTCGAGGCGCCACGTGTCGACGTTCTTGATCACCGGCTCCTCCGAGAGGTAGTAGCGGATGAGGTCGGGCAGGTACGTGTAGACGAGCTTGTCGTCGGCGACGCCGTTGCCGACCGCGTTGGCGATCGTGACGTTCCCGAGCCGGGCCGCGAGCATCAGCCCGGGCGAGCCGAGCATCGAGTCGGCGCGGAACTGCAGCGGATCGAGGAACTCGTCGTCCACGCGGCGGTAGATCACGTCGACCCGGGTCGGGCCGGATGTGGTGCGCATGAACACCTTGCCGCCCGTGCAGAACAGGTCGCGGCCCTCGACCAGCTCGACGCCCATGAGGCGGGCGAGGAGGGTGTGCTCGAAGTAGGCGGAGTTGTAGACGCCCGGAGTGAGCACGACCACGGTCGGGTCGTCGACGCCGTCGGGGGCGGAGGCGCGCAGGGCCTGCAGCAGCTTGTTCGGGTAATCGCCGACCGGGCGCACCCGCATCGAGACGAACAGCTCGGGCAGCGTCTGCGCCATCACCCGGCGGTTCGAGATGACGTAGGAGACGCCGGAGGGCACGCGGACGTTGTCCTCGAGGACCCGCCAGCCGCCCTTCTCATCGCGGATCAGGTCGATCCCGGACACCTGGATCCGCACGCCGTTCGCGGGGACGATGCCCGCGGCCTGCCGGTGGAAGTGGCTCGAGCTCGAGATCAGCCCGGCGGGGATGACGCCGTCGGCCACGGCGTTCTGCGGGCCGTAGACGTCGGCGAGGAACGCCTCGAGAGCACGGACCCGCTGCTTGATGCCGGTCTGCACCTCGTTCCACTCGGCGCGCTCGATCACCCGGGGGACGGCGTCGAGCGGGAACGGCCGCTCCTCCCCCGCGAAGTCGAAGGTGACGCCCTGCGCGAGGTAGGAGGAGGCGAGCGCGTCGGTGCGGCCGCGCAGCTCCTCCTGGGTCATCCGCGCGAGCGAGGAGTAGATGTCGCGGTAGGCGCCGCGGACCCCGTCGGGGCCTCCGGTCGACGCCACGTCGGCGAACATCTCGTCCCAGGGGGTGGCGCCCGTGTCGGGCCGCTCGACCTTCTGGGACCCGTATCCGTCGAAGAGGTCACCCATGGCACGACTCTAGTGCGGGGCGTATTGCGGGGATGTTTCGGGCGGCCGCAGGGCGAGCGGGGCGGGTCGGCGACGTCCGGGCACGGCACCGGCGCCGTCCTCCGACAGGCCGGCGGAGGCCCGGGGATCCACGGGAATAGATCCGGCCGCACGTGGTTGAATGAGGATGTACATGCAAACGCATGGACCAGGCCCCACCGGGCCGGAGGACAGAAGGAGCGCCTGATGCAGTTCGGCATCTTCACGGTCAGCGACATCACGACCGACCCCACGACCGGACGGACCCCGTCCGAGTCCGAGAAGATCCAGGCGACCCTCGCGATCGCGCTGAAGGCGGAGGAGATCGGCCTCGACGTCTTCGCCCTGGGCGAGCACCACAACCCGCCGTTCTGGTCCTCCTCCCCCACCACCACGCTCGGCTACCTCGCGGCGAAGACCGAGAGGATCACGCTCTCCACCGCGATGGCCCTCATCACCACGAACGACCCGGTGAAGCTCGCCGAGGACTACGCGATGCTCCAGCACCTCGCCGGCGGCCGCATCGACCTGATGCTCGGCCGCGGCAACACCGGCCCCGTCTACCCGTGGTTCGGCAAGGACATCCGCCGCGGCATCGAGCTGACGATCGAGAACTACGACCTGCTGCACCGCCTGTGGACCGAGGACTTCGTCGACTGGGAGGGCCACTTCCGCACGCCCCTCCAGGGCTTCCAGTCGACCCCGCGCCCCCTCGACGGCGTCGCGCCGTTCGTGTGGCACGGATCGATCCGCTCGCCGCAGATCGCCGAGCAGGCCGCCTACTACGGGGACGGCTTCTTCGCGAACCACATCTTCTGGCCCGCCTCGCACACCCAGAAGATGGTGCAGCTCTACCGCCAGCGCTTCGAGCACTACGGCCACGGGACCGCCGACCAGGCGATCGTCGGCCTCGGCGGGCAGATCTTCCTGGCGAAGAACTCGCAGGACGCGGTCTCGCAGTTCCGCCCCTACTTCGACAACGCCCCCGTCTACGGCCACGGCCCCTCGCTCGAGGACTTCACGGAGCAGACCCCGCTCACCGTCGGCTCCCCGCAGCAGATCATCGACCGCACCCTCGGCTTCCGCGAGTACGTCGGCGACTACCAGCGCCAGCTCTTCCTGATGGACCACGCGGGACTCCCGCTGAAGACCGTCCTGGAGCAGATGGACATGCTCGGCGAGATCCTCCCCGCTCTCCGCGCCGGCTTAGCCGAGGGCCGCCCCGCGCACGTGCCCGACGCCCCCACCCATGCCTCCCTCGTGGCCGCGCGCGACGCGCAGCCCGCGGCCGAGCCTGTCACCGTCTAGTCAGGAGCTCTCCATGGACACCCGCAGGATCACCGTCCTCTCGGCCGGCCTCAGCCAGCCGTCCTCGACCCGGCTGCTCGCCGACCGCCTGGCCGACGCCGCCGAGTCCTCCCTCACCGAGCAGGGCTTCGCCGTCGAGCGGAGCGTCGTGGAGCTGCGCGACCTCGCGCACGACGTCACGAACAACCTCCTCACCGGCTTCGCGAGCCCCGCTCTGCAGACCGCGCTCGACGCGGTCACCGGCGCCGACGGCCTGATCGCCGTGACGCCGATCTTCACCACCAGCTACAGCGGGCTCTTCAAGTCGTTCGTCGACGTGCTCGACACGGAGGCGCTGCGCGGCCTGCCCGTGCTGCTGGCGGCCACGGGCGGGTCCCCCCGCCACTCCCTGGCCGTCGACTACGCGATGCGCCCGCTCTTCACCTACCTGCACGCGGCGCCCCTCGCGACCACCGTGTTCGCGGCGACGGACGACTGGGGCGGCGCGACCGAGGACGGACGGGCACTGCCCTCGCGCATCGAGCGCGCCGGACGCGAGCTGGCCGATCAAGCCGCCCGCTCCTCCCGCTCGGGCTCCGCGCCCGACCCGTGGGCGCTCGACGGCTCGTTCGAGGGGATGCTCGGCCGCCGCGGCTGAACGCCCGCCGCGCGGATCGGCCGCTCCTCTCATGGATCGGCCGATCCGTCCAGCCGCGATTCCCGCGGCCCTGCCGGAATAGCCTGCCCCCGGGAGCCTGCCGCTGGCCCCCGGAAGGAGGCCGTCATGGGCCTGACCAGCAAGGGGCTCCCCGCGGGGGCTCTCGACCTCTCGCAGCTCGGACGCGCGGTCCTCGACCGCCGCCGCTTCCTCGGAGCGCTCGGCGTCGCCGCCTCCGTCCCGGTCCTCTCCGGCTGCGGCTTCGCCCCCGCGGGCCCCGCGGCGAGCGCCGGCAGCGACACCCTCACCTTCACCACCTGGGGCACCGACGCCGAGCTGGCCGGCTTCCAGCGCGCGATCGACGCGTTCCAGACGGCGAACGCCGGCGCCACCGTGACCCTCAACGCGGTCCCGTACGAGCAGATGTTCACCAACATCGACGCGCAGCTGCAGGCGGGGAACCCGCCGGACGTCTTCCGGGTCCCGTACTACACGTTCGGCAGCTACGCCGGCCGCGACCAGCTCCTGGACCTGTCGGGCTTCCTCGACTCCGACGTCGCCGAGCGGTTCACCGATCCGGCCTGGGCCGCAGTGCAGAGCGGCGGGAGCCCCTTCGGCGTCCCCCACCACACCGACACCTCGCTGATCCTCTACAACACGCAGGTGCTGGCCGACGCGGGCGTCACCTCCTTCCCCTCCTCGCCCGAGGAGGCGTGGACCTGGGAGGAGTTCACCGAGGTCGGGCGGAAGCTGCGCGCCTCGCTCCCCGCCGAGCGCTACCCCTTCGCCTACAACTGGCAGGGCAACGGCGTCACGCGCTGGCTCAGCCTGCTCTTCCAGGCCGACGGCCGCTTCCTCACCGAGGACCTGTCCGGGCCCGCGATCGACTCCGCCGCCGGCCGCGCCGCGATCGACTTCAGCCGCAGCTTCTTCACCGACGGCCTCGTGCCGCCGAGCAGCTCCGTGCAGGCGACCACCTACGCCAGCGACCTCTGGTACTCGCAGACCACCGCGATGACCTTCGCCGGCGCGTTCCTCATCCCCGACGCCGACTCCACCCTCGACTTCGAGTGGGGCGCCACCTACTCCCCGCGCAACGTGCGCGGAGGCGGCGACTTCGGCGGCAACGCCCTCGTCGCGACCAAGGCCGCGAAGAACCCGGAGCTGGCCGCCTCCTTCCTCGCGTTCGTGACGGAGGAGGAGGCGATGCGCGACTTCTGCGCCGGCGCCTCCCTCCTCCCCACCCGTCGCGACCTCACGGAGTCGGGCATCGAGTTCGCCGTGCGCCCCGAGCTCGCCGAAGTGTTCCTCGGCCAGGCGGGCGCCGTCCAGGCGTCCGACTCGGCGCAGGTCGCCTCGCCCGACATGGCCGCGATCATCACGGTGCTCAAGGAGCAGCTGGAGCAGGCCTTCGTCGGCGGGCGCAGCACCGAGGACACCATCGCCGGCCTCACCTCCGGCATCGCGGCCGCGACGCAGTGAGCCGGTCGGTCCTCGCGCCGGAGGCGGTGACCGCCCGCCCCCGGCGCACCTCCCGCGCCCCCGCCCGCGAGACGGCGGCCGCCTACGCGTTCCTCGCGCCGAACCTGCTGATGCTCGGGCTGTTCGTGTTCGTCCCCCTGGGCGGCGCGTTCCTGATCGGCTTCCAGCGCACGAACGGCTTCGGCGACGGCGTCTTCGTCGGGCTCGACAACTACGCGCGGCTGCTCGGCGACGGCCTCTTCTGGCGCTCGACGCTGAACACGGCGCTGTTCACCCTGATCGTGACCCCGCTCTCGATGGCGCTGGGCCTCGGCGCGGCGGTGCTGATGAACTCGGTGCTGCCCGCGCGTCCGGTGTTCCGCAGCATCCTCATCCTGCCGATGGCGGTCTCCGGCGTGGCGACGGCGCTGATGGGCGTGCTGATCTTCGACGAGAACAGCGGCGTGCTCGACGGCATGCTCCAGACGATCGGCCTCCCCCGCATCGCCTGGCAGTCCGGCGGAGCGGCGGCCTTCGCCTCCGTGGTGCTCGTCACCCTGTGGTGGCGCACCGGCTTCAACATGCTGATCTACCTGGCGGGGCTGCAGGGGGTGAACCCGGCGCTCTACGAGGCGGCCCGGCTCGACGGAGCGAACGCGTGGCAGCAGTTCCGCCACGTGACGCTGCCGCTGGTCGGCCCGTCGTCGTTCTTCCTGCTCATCCTCAACGTCATCTACTCGTTCCAGGTGTTCGACATCGTCTTCGTGCTCACCGGCGGCGGACCGCAGAACGCGACCTCGGTGCTCGTGACCTACGCCTACGACACCGGATTCGTCACCCGCGACCAGGGCTACGCCGCGGCCATCGGCATCGTGCTGCTGATCCTGACCATGATCTTCACCGCGGTGCAGTGGCGCACCAACCGCTCGAGGGACCTCGTCGAATGATCCGCACGTCGCGCACCTCGCGCCTGCTCCGCCTCGCCCTCGCCCTCGCCGTCTCGGTGGTCATCGTCTTCCCGCTGTACTGGATGGTCGTCGTCGCGTTCTCCTCGCGGTCCGAGCTGCTCGGCGGCACCCTCCGCCTCTGGCCGCGCGAGCTGACGCTGGTGAACTTCGAGCGCGTGTTCTCGTCGTTCCCCGTGGCGACCTGGTTCGGCAACTCCCTCGCGATCAGCCTGGTCACCGCTTTGATCACCGTGACGATCAACCTGCTCGGCGGCTACGCCTTCGCGCAGCTGCGGTTCCGCGGATCCGGCGTGCTCTTCCTCCTGGCTCTGTCGACGCTCACCCTGCCCGTGCAGGTGATCATGGTGGCGCTGTTCCGGCTCGTCACCGACCTCGGCCTCTACGGGAGCTACTGGGCGGTGATCCTGCCGACGGCGGCATCGGCGTTCGGGCTGTTCCTGGCGCGGCAGTTCATCCTCGCGATCCCGCGGGACCTGATCGAGGCGGCCCGGATCGACGGCGCCGGGCACTTCCGCGTGTTCACGGCCATCGTCCTCCCCCTCTCGAAGCCGCTCATCGCCGTGCTCTTCTTCATGTCGCTGCTCGGCTCCTGGAACGACTTCGCCTGGCCGCTCATCGCCCTGAAGGAGAACGCGCTGTTCACGCTCCCGATCGGGCTGCTCTTCCTCCAGGGGCAGTTCGGCAGCGACTACGGAGCGACCATGGCGTTCGCCCTGGTGAACGTCGTGCCGATGGTGGTGCTGTTCCTGGTGTTCCAGCGCTACTTCGTGCTGGGCTTCGCGCGCAGCGGCCTCCGCTGACCCCGCGGCGGGGGATGCCGATCGGTGCGCTGAGCGGCCATTCGTCCCCCCGTCCGGGGCCGGGAGTGTCAATCCCCCCGTTCCGCCGACCCGGCCGGCGCCGCCCCGGGGTACCGTCGTCGCAGGCGCCCACCTCGTGCGCTCCGGAGCGCACCGTTCGAGCGGAAGGCGGGATCGCCATGAGTACCGTCGCCGCGAACGCCGCCCAGCAGAAGGTGGCCGGCCGCTACTACCTGATCGAGCGCATCGGCTCCGGCGGGATGGGCTCGGTCTACCGGGCCCGCGACGAGACCGTGCAGCGCGAGGTCGCCGTGAAGGTGTTCCGCGCGGAGGCCTCGAACCCCGAGGACGTGGCCCGCCAGGAGCGCGAAGTGCGGATGCTGAGCTCCTTCGCCCACCCCGGCATCGTCAACCTCTTCGACGCGGGGCTGCACAACTTCGGCGGCGAGGTCCGCCGCTACGTCGTGATGGAGCTCGTCGCCGACCCCACGATGGAGGCGCGGCTCGAGTCCGGCCCCCTCCCGGCGGCGGAGGTCGCGGCGATCGGCACGCAGCTCGCCGAGGCCCTGGCCTACCTGCACGAGCGCGGCGTCGTGCACCGCGACGTGAAGCCCGCGAACATCCTGGTCAGCGAGGTCGCCTCCAGCGGCTACACCCGCACCGCCAAGCTCACCGACTTCGGCGTGGCCCACTTCATGGACGGCTCCCGCCTCACCAGCGACGGCGTCGTGATCGGCACCGCGAGCTTCGTCAGCCCGGAGCAGGTCGCGGGCGAGCCGATCAGTGGAGCGAGCGACGTCTTCTCCCTCGGCCTGGTCCTCCTCGAGGCGATCACCGGTCACCGGGAGTACTCGGGCACCGTCCTCGAGGCGGCGATCGCCCGCCTCCACCGCAGCCCCTCCGTGCCCGACGCCCTGCCGGCGGAGTGGCGGGCGCTGCTGACCTCGATGACACAGAGGGACCCGGAGAAGCGGCCGACCGCCGACGAGGTCGCGCACCGGCTCCGCGGCGGGATGACGACGGGCTCGGCTTCGGGCGCGCCGACCGCCTCGGACTCGCGCGCGGCACGGATCCGGCGCTCCGTGATCATCGGCTCGAGCGTGGTCGGCGTCGGCGCGATCGCGGCGCTGTCGTGGATGCTCGGAGCGCTCGCCGGTCGCTGAACGACCGGGCGCGGGGCCCTAGGCCTCGCCGGGGAACGCGGGACGGAGCACGATCCGCGTCCAGGCGCCTACGTAGATCCGATCGCCCTCCTCGACCTCGCGGCGCTGACCGGCGGCGATCGGCGACTGCGGGAGCGGGGCCCCGGCCGGGGCGAGGTACGTGCCGTTCGCCGACTGCAGATCCTCGACCCACCAGCGGTAGCCGTCGGTGCTCAGCTGGCAGTGGCGCCGCGAGACACCGGAGTCGGAGCCGCAGTCCACCTGCGGCGAGATGCCGCGGGAGACGGACGGGCGGCCGACGAGCAGGGTGCGCTCGCGGAGGACGACGGTCGCGGGCGGGCCGGGCGAGGGCATCGGGTCGTCGGCGCGCTGCTCGGCGTACCACTCCGGGTCGACCCAGAGCTCGGCGATCCACGGGCGGTCCGGGTCCGCGGAGGCGGCGGCGGGGCGGGCGGAGCCGGTGGCCGGCGCGGACGCGGACTCCTCCTCCGACGCTGAGGCCTCGGGTGCCGCGTCGGGGACTGCGGCCTCGGGTGCAGGGGCCTCGGGGATCACCTCGGTCGGCGGAGCGGCGGGCGGCGCGGTCGCGACGGGGGTGTCGAAGCCGGCCTCCTGCTCCGGGACCAGCTCGGTGGGAGCCGCGGGATCGGCCTGCGGCGCGGGCGCCTCGCCCAGGTGCTGGGCCGGGTCCCCCGACGGCGTCGCGGAGCCGCCGACCTCGCCCGGAGCGCGGACGGCGCCGGAGGAGGTGAACGGATCGGCCTCGGGGAGGGAGCCGGTCGTGAAGTCGTAGCCGCAGTTCTCGCAGAACAGGGCGCCGGGCTCGTTCGGGAACGAGCAGTGCGGGCAGACCGAGGGGCCGGTCGGGATCGCGGTGGTCGGCGCGGCGGGAGCGGGCGACGGGGCCGCAGCGGCACCGATGGGCGCCCCGCAGACGTCGCAGTAGTCGCCGGACTGCGAGGTGTGCCCCTCGGGGCAGCGGAAGCTCACTTGCGCACCCGCGTGGTCTTGGTCGACGCGGTGTCCAGCGCCATCTCGTCGAGGCGGTCCACGCCGCGCTTGAGCCGCACGGTGCCCTCGTTCGGGTTGTCGATCTCGACGACCTTCCGCAGCTTCGCGGTCGCCTCGTCGTTCCCGGTGACGGAGGCGAGCTGCACCGCGCGCCCGAGCTTGACCGTGGCGGTCGCCTCGTCGCCCCGCGCCTTGGCCGCGAGCCCGTCCTGGATCGCCGAGGCGAGCTCGGTCTGGCCGGTGTAGTGGGCGACGGCGGGGTCGATGCGGGCGGTCAGGGCGGAGTCGTCCGTCCAGCGCGCCTTCACCAGGGCGGAGGCGACCACCTCGTCGCGCACGCTGAGCTGCACCCGCGCGGCGAGCTGCTCCGAGCCGACCGGCTTCGACGCGACCCGGACCGCCACGTGGTACTCCCGCGACTCGTCGCCCCAGGCGCCGGTCGGGTAGGCGCCGGTGAGCGGGTTCACGGCGTTCCGCCGGGAGCTGAGGTCCTCGAGGTTCGGCGCGACCTGGCGGACGAAGAGCAGCTGCGCGCCCTGCGGAGTCCAGACGCGCAGCTCGCCGTTGGCGACTCCCCGGCCCATCGACGCCCGCATCAGCGACTCGAAGTCGGCCGCCATGTCGGCCGGGTTCGCGATCAGGCCCACGGTGCCCAGCAGGGCGCTCGCGATGGTGCGCGCCTCCTCGACGATCCAGCGGGAGCCGACGCCGCGCACGTCGCACTGGAAGTCGCCCGACGCCGCGCGGATCGCCGCGTCCAGCTGCATCCGCGACTCGTGCTCGTTCTTGCCGTCGGTGAGGAGGATCGCGTGCCTCTGCGTCGCCTCCGGCACGGTCGCGAACAGCTGGCGGGCGAGGGTCAGCCAGGTGCCCATCGCGGTGCCGCCGTCGGCCTGGAGGTAGCCGATCGCCTCCTTCGCCGCGGCTCGCGCCCCCGGCTCCATCCGCACCATCGAGACGGTGGCGTTGGGGTACGGGAAGGCGCGGTCGGCGCGCTCGGACCCGGCCACGACGGCGAAGAAGGTGCCGTCCAGGATCTGGTCGACGGCCACGGCGGCAGCGCGCTTCGCGGCCGTCATGTTCTCGCCGGTCATCGATCCGGAGCAGTCCACGATGATGATCTCGGCCGCGGCCCCGTCGGACCCGGCGACCCCCGTGCCGGACGCGGTCACCGTGACGATGGCGTGCACGTCGGTGGCGCCGTCCGAGAGGAACTCGTTCTGGAAAACACTCGCGCTGAACTCCGCCATTCCGGCAGTTTACGGGGACGCCCGGCCCGAGCGGCCCTCCATCGCCGAGGATCGGCCGGGCATCGCGGCCCGACGCCTGCACGACAGCTGTCGGGGCCGGCGGAGGCGGGTCGAGCGCCGCCGGAGCGCCCCCGTCAAGCCCGCCGCGGCCGGACACCGCCGGTGCCAGGGTGGAGCCGTGCCTCCCTGGACCCTCGCCCTCGCCAGCGGCGCCATCGGCGGCGCCACCCTCCTGATCGGCGCCGCGCTCGCCTGGTTCGTGCGCGTGCCCCCGAAGCTCACCGCCGCGATCTCCGCGTTCGGAGCAGGGGTGCTGATCTCGGCGCTCGCCTACGAGCTCGTGCAGGAGGCGGCGGACGACGGAGGACTGCTCCCGACGATCCTCGGCACGCTCGCGGGAGCCGTCGTCTTCGTCGGCGCGGACGCGCTGCTCACCCGCGCCGGCGCGGGGAACCGCAAGAGCGCGAAGGGGTCGGGCGGAGGAGGAGGCGCGGCCATCGCGGCCGGCGCCCTGATCGACGGGGTCCCCGAATCGATCGTGCTCGGCCTCTCGGTCGCCCAGGGCGGAGCGGGAGCGGCGATCAGCGTGCCCATCGTCGCCGCGGTCGCGATCTCGAACCTCCCCGAGGGCCTGTCCTCGACCGTCGGCATGAAAGCCGACGGCCGCTCCGCCCGCTACGTCTTCACCGTCTGGGGCGGAATCGCCGCGATCTCGGCCGCCGCGGCGCTGGTCGGCTTCCTGGTCTTCGCCACCGCACCGGGCGCGGTCGTGGCCTTCGTGACGACCGTCGCCGCCGGCGCGATCCTCGCCATGATCTCGAACACGATGATCCCCGAGGCGTTCGACCGCGACGACGTGCTCACCGGGCTGTACGCGGTCCTCGGGTTCGTGACGGCGTTCGCCTTGCACAGTGCTGGTTAGGACGCCGCTCCCCGCGCGGCGTCCCGCAGTCGGCTCGAGCGCATGGCCGGGTCCCGAGGAGCGGGATGCGCACGGCGACGCGGATCCGCTGGAACGCGGATCCCCGGATACGCCTCGCGAGGGCGCCGCTGCCTTCGCGGCATCCCGCAGTCGGCTCCAGCGCGGGGCCGGGTCCCGAGGAGCGGGTCGCGCACGGCGACGCGGATCCGCTGGAACGCGAATCCCCGGATACGCCCCGCGAGGACGCCGCTCCCCGCGGAACGGAGTGCGGTCAGCCGCTGAAGGCGGTGAGGGCGTCGTCGAGGATGCCGAGGCCGCGGGCGACCTCGGCGGGGGTGATGACGGCCGGCGGGACCACGTGGATCCGGTTGTCGGCGGTGAAGGGCAGGAGGCCGCGCGACAGCAGGTCGTTCTTGAGGCGGGCGACGGAGGCCGCCGGCAGCGGGGTGCGCGCGGCCCGGTCGGTGACCAGCTCCAGGGCCCAGAACACTCCGGAGCCCCGGACCTCGCCGATCAGGTCGTGCTTCGCCTCGAGCGCCGCCAGGCCGGGGGCCAGGTGCTCCGAGCCGATGGTGCGCGCGTTGTCGACGATCCCCTCCTCCTCCATCGCCTCGAGCGTCGCGACGACGCTGGCCGCGGCGAGCGGGTGGCCCGAGTAGGTGAGGCCGCCGGGGAAGACGCGCTCGTCGAAGTGGTGGGCGATCGGATCCGAGATGACGACGCCGCCGATCGGGACGTAGCCGGAGTTGACGCCCTTCGCGAAGGTGATCAGGTCGGGGCGCACGTCGAAGGCGTCGAAGGCGAACCACTCCCCCGTGCGCCCGAAGCCCGCCATGACCTCGTCGAGGATCAGCTGAATGCCGTACCGGTCGGCGATCTCGCGGACACCCGCGAGGTAGCCGGGCGGCGGGGTGAGCACGCCGGCGGTGCCGGGGATGGTCTCGAGGAGGAACGCGGCGATCGACTCCGGCCCCTCCGCCTGCACGACGCGCTCGAGGTGGTGGAGGGCGCGCTCGCACTCCTGCTCGAGGCTCTCGGCCCAGAACTCGCTGCGGTACAGGTAGGGCCCGAAGGCGTGCACGTGCCCGCGGGAGTACTCGTTCGGGATGCGGCGCCAGTCGCCGGTCGAGACGATCGCCGCTCCCGTGTTGCCGTGGTACGAGCGGTACAGCGAGACGACTTTGTCGCGGCCGGTGAACAGCCGCGCCATGCGGATCGCGTTCTCGTTCGCGTCCGCGCCGCCGTTGGTGAAGAAGACCTTCTCCATGCCCTCGGGCGCCCGCTCGGTGATCAGGCGGGCCGCCTCGGCGCGGGTCTCGTTCGCGTAGGCGGGGCCGACCGTGGTGAGGACGCCCGCCTGCTCCTGGATGGCGGCGACGACCTTCGGGTGCTGGTAGCCGATGGTGACGTTCACGAGCTGGCTCGAGAAGTCGAGGTAGCGGGTGCCGTCGACGTCCCAGACCTCCGCGCCGAGACCGCCTGCGATCGGCAGCGGGTTCAGCGCGCCCTGCGCCGACCAGGAGTGGAACACGCGGGACCGGTCGGCGGCGGTGACCGAGGCGTTGTCGCGGACGGTGGGGGCGGTCGAGGACGTCATGCTCCCCATCGTGCCGCGCGCGCCTCGGAAGCGGGCGTGCGGATCCGTCGATCCGCGGACCCTACGATGGACGGAACGTCGAAGGGAGCCGCGCATGCCCGCGACCGTCCGCGATCTGCTGGCCGAACCGGCCTTCCGCCTCCGCGTGCTCGCCGGCGTCCACGACGAGGCCGACCTCGACGCCCCTCTGGTGTGGGCGCACTCCTCGGACCTCGTCGATCCGACGCCCTGGCTCGAGTCGGGCCAGCTGCTGCTGACCGACGGCGTCCACTTCACCGGGCACGACAGCGCCGAGTTCTCGGAGGAGTACGTCGCCCGGCTGCGCGGCCGCGGCATCCGCGCGCTCGGCTTCGCCACCCGCATCGTGCACGACGAGGTGCCCGCCGCTCTCGTCACGGCGTGCGAGCGCCAGGGCCTGCCGCTGCTGGAGGTGGCGGACCTGACTCCGTTCATGGGGATCATCCGGTTCGTCGCCGACGTGATCTCGCGGGAGCAGCGCGAGCGGCTGGAGTGGTCGCTCGAGGCGCAGCGGCGGGTCGCCCGCGCGGCGCTGCGGCCGGACGGGCTCGCGGCGATCCTCACCGAGCTGGAGCGGCAGCTGGACTGCTGGGTCGCCCTCTACGACGCCGCCGGGCAGAGGGTGCACCTGCCCACCCGGCTCGACGTGCCGGCGGAGGAGGCGGTCGCCGCGGCCGCGAGGCACGCCCTGACCCGCGGCAGCCGAGCGGGACTGCGGCTCGACGACGGCGGCGGTGTGACGCTGCAGACGATCGGGCGCCGCGACCACCTGCGCGGGGTGCTCGCCGTGGGCACGGGCACGCCGCTGGACCCGGCGGGCAGCGACCTCGTCGCGAGCGTCATCGCCCTGGCGAGCATCGCGCTGGAGCAGCGGCGGGCGCTGGACTCCTCCCGCCGGCAGCTGCGCTCCGGACTGCTCGAGCTGCTGGCGGCGGGAGCCTTCGACGTCGCCGAGAGCACCGCACGGCGCCTGGGGAGCCCGTTGCCCGCCGAGCCCGTGCGGGTGGTCGTGCTGAGCGCGCCCGTGCACGGCGACTCGCTCCTCGACGAGCTGGAGGTCGTGGCGGAGGAGGACGGCGCGCGCCTGTTCTTCGCCGAGAGGGACGGCTCGCTCGTCGCCGTCGCCGCCGCCGACGGACTCGAGCCGCTGACCGCCGTGCTGGAGCGGCACGGCGCGAGCGCCGGCGCCTCCGTCCCGATCGGCTGGTCCGACCTGGACCGGGGCCTCGAGGAGGCGCGGCGCGCCGCCGAGCGGACAGGAGACGGGACGGTGGTCCGGTTCGAGGACGTCGCCGCCGAGGGGATGATCGGGCTCCTCGCCGCCGCCGGAGCCGCACCGCTCGCCCGCCGGATGCTCGCACCGCTGCTGACCCCGGAGGGAGCCGTGCTGCTCGAGAGCGCCCGCGTCTGGCTCCGCCGCAACGGCGCCTGGGAGCCCGCCGCCCGCGACCTCGGCGTGCACCGTCACACCCTCCGCAACCGCATCACCGCCGTCGAGCGCGCCCTCGGCCTCGACCTCGACGACGTCTCCGCCCGCACCGAGCTCTGGACGGCGCTGCGGCTCCACTCATAGCCGATCTCCTCCTGCGTCGTCGATCGGCCGCGGTCGGTCTCAGGAGGTGGGGACGCTGGAAGAGCGGGTCGCGTACCGCGCACGACGATCCGCTCACACGCGGATCGACGGTTGCGCTAGGCGGTGCTCAGCAGCCTCTCTCCTCCTTCGTCGTCGGTCGGCCACGGTCGGCCTCAGAAGTTGGGGACGATGGGAAGAGCGGGTCGCGTACCGCGCACGACGATCCGCTCACACGCGGATCGACGGTTGCGCGGTGCTCAAGAGCCTCTCTCCTCCTGCGTCGTCGATCGGCCGCGGTCGGCCGGGGAGGGTGGTCGCGCTGGGAAGAGCGGGTCGCGTACCGCGCACGACGATCCGCTCCCACGCGGATCGCCGGTTGCGCGGTGCTCAAGAGCCTCTCTCCTCCTTCGTCGTCGATCGGCCGCGGTCGGCCGGGGAGGGTGGTCGCGTTCCGCAGAGCGGGTCGCGTACCGCGCACGACGATCCGCTCACACGCGGATCGACGGTTGCGCTCGGCGGTGCTCAGGAGCCTCTCCGGTCGACCGAGCACTTCCCGCCGGCGCGGAGCGCAACCGGCGATCCGCGTTCCAGCGGATCGACGTGCGCGGAACGTTCGACGCCCTCGAGAACGGAACCACCCTCCCCAGCCGACCGCAGGCGATCGACGACGAAGGAGGAGAGAGGCTCACCAGCGCCGCGACTGCGGGCGATCGACGACGCCAGGAGGAGAGAGCCTCACGAGCACCGCGGAGCGCAACCGGCGATCCGCGTCCCAGCGGATCGACGTGCGCGGAACGCGCGACGCTCTGCAAGACCCGACCACCCTCCCGAGCCGACTGCGGGCGATCGACGACGCCAGGAGGAGAGAGCCTATGAATTCTGCGGGAACCCGAGGTTGATGCCGCCGTGGGAGGGGTCGAGCCAGCGGCTGGTGATGGCCTTCTGCTGGGTGAAGAAGCGGACGCCTTCGGCTCCATGGGCCTTGGTGTCGCCGAAGAGGGACGCCTTCCATCCGCCGAAGGAGAACGTGGCGACGGGGACGGGGATGGGGACGTTGATGCCGATCATGCCGACCTCGACCTCGTTCTGGAAGCGGCGTGCCGCTCCTCCGTCGTTGGTGAAGATGGCCGTGCCGTTGCCGAAGGCGCCGTTGTTGATGAGTGCGACGCCCTCCTCGTAGGAGGCGACGCGGACGATGGAGAGCACCGGGCCGAAGATCTCCTCCGTGTAGGCGCGGGAGGTGGTGGGGACCTTGTCGAGCAGGGTCGGGCCGAGCCAGAAGCCGTTCGCGTCGCCGTCCACCTCGATCCCGCGCCCGTCGATGACGACCTCCGCGCCGTCCTCCTCCGCGATCGCGATGTAGGAGGCGACCTTGTCGCGGTGCGCCTCGGTGATCAGCGGGCCCATGTCGCAGCCGCGGCGTCCGTCGCCGATGCGCAGCTTCGACGCCCTGTCCTGGATCCTGGTGATGAGCTCGTCGGCGACGGGCTCGACCGCGACGACGACCGAGATCGCCATGCACCGCTCCCCCGCCGAGCCGAAGCCGGCGTTGATGGCGGAGTCGGCGACGAGGTCCAGGTCCGCGTCGGGGAGCACCAGCATGTGGTTCTTCGCCCCGCCCAGCGCCTGCACCCGCTTGCCGTGCTTCGTGCCCGTCTCGTAGACGTACTGCGCGATCGGGGTCGACCCGACGAACGAGATCGAGCGGACGTCGGGGTGCTCGAGCAGCCCGTCGACGGCCTGCTTGTCGCCGTTGAGCACCGTGTAGACGCCGTCGGGGAGGCCGGCCTCCTTCCAGAGGGCGCCGAGCCAGATCGCCGAGGACGGGTCCTTCTCGGAGGGCTTCACCACGACGGTGTTGCCGGCGGCGATGGCGATGGGGAAGAACCACATCGGCACCATCGCCGGGAAGTTGAAGGGGGAGATGATCCCGACCACGCCCAGCGGCTGCTTGGTCGAGTAGACGTCGACGCCGGTGGAGACCTGCTCCGAGTACTCGCCCTTGAGGTGGTGCGCGAGCCCCGTCGCGAACTCCACGACCTCCTGCCCTCGGGTGATCTCGCCCAGCGCGTCCGAGACGACCTTGCCGTGCTCCGACGTGATCAGCTCGGCGAGCTCCTGCTTCTTCGCCTCGAGGAGCTCGCGGAAGCGGAAGACGATCTGCTGCCGCTTCGCGAGCGACGTGTCGCGCCAGGCGGGGAACGCGGCCTTCGCGGAGGCGACGGCGGCGTCCACCTCGGCGGAGTCGGCGAGCGCGACCTCCTTGGTCGCGACTCCCAGCGCCGGGTCGTAGACGGGAGCGGTGCGGCCGGACGAGGAGGCCGAGGGAGCCCCGTCGATCCAGTGGCCGACGACGGACAGGGCGGTGGCGGGCTCGGCGATGCTCATGGCGACGACTGTAGGGGCGTGACCACGGCCGCGGGGGTGCCGATCCGTCCAGCGGTGGAGGGGTGGTCTGGACGGATCGGCGCGCTCAGTCGGTGGGACGGGAGGCGTCGGCGTCGGCGTCGGGCGAGGGGGTGGCCGCGTCGGGGCTCGAGGCGGCGGGGTCGGCCGCGCTCGGGTCCGCAGCGCCGGGATCCGCAGCGCCGGGATCCGCAGCGCCGAGGTCGGCGGCGCCGGCGTCGGCGGTATCCTGCTCGGCTGTACCGGTCTCCTCACCGTTCACCTCGGCAGCGGACGCTTCAGCCGCAGTCTCCGCCGCACCCGCCGGGTCGAACCGCGCCAGCGCGGCCGTGATGTTGTCGTGCCCGCCGCGCTCGTTCGCCCAGGCGACCAGCGCCTCCGCGAGCGTGACCGGATCCGCGCCCACCCTCTCCTGCGCCTCGCGCAGCACGCGCGCGAGGTCCTCGGCGGCGGACGCGTAGTTCCAGAGCCCGTCGGAGCAGACCAGCACCCAGCCCGGCTCGGTCAGCTCCTCGGAGGCGACCCGCGGCTCCTCGTCGTGCGCGTCGGCGCCGAGCCAGCGGGTGATGGCGTGAGCGTCGGGCGCCGTCTCGGCCTGCTCCCGCGGCACTCCCGAGGCGATCTGCTCCTGCGCCCACGAATCGTCGACCGTGAGCTGCCGCGGCTCGCCCGCGTCCGGCATCCAGTAGCTGCGGCTGTCGCCCACGTTGCCCGTGACGAGCAGCGCGCCGTCCAGCACCGCCGCGGTGAAGGTGCACGAGGGCGGATTCGACCGCTTCTCGGGCACGGCCGCGTCGATCGCTCCGGAGGCGCGCGCGGTGGCCATCTGCAGCAGCGCGCGCCAGCGGTCCGCTCCCGCGCTCTCCCCGCCGACCTCGGCCTGCAGCGCACTGAGTGCCGCACGGGCCGCGGCGAGCGACGCCTTGTCGGAGTCGGGGGTCGAGGAGACCCCGTCGCAGACCACGAGCAGCGCCGTCCTCAGAGAGCCGTCGGCGCCAATGACCGCCCCGAGCGCCATCGCGTCCTCGTTGGCCGGGTGCCGGAGCCCGCGGTCGCAGACGCCGCCGACCAGCGGGTGCGGCGCTTCGGCCCAGTGCTCGCGCTCGGTCGGAGCGGGGCGTCCGCACTGCTCGCAGTAGCCGTCCTCGGCGACCGCTCCCCCGCAGTAGACGCAGGTGGCAGATCCTCCTACGGCGACGGGCGGAGCGGAGGGGGCGGCCGCGACGATCAGCGGCGTCCCGCAGGCCTCGCAGAAGGCGTCGCCGGTCGTGACCGGCTCGCCGCAGTTCGGGCAGGGAGTCGACAGCGCGCCGCTCATGTCAGCGTCCAGCGTCGGACCTCGTTGGCGCGGTCGACGAGGCGCAGGCGCTCGTCGCGCTCGCGAGTGGAGGCGGCGAGCGCGCGGTAGGAGGCCTCGAGGCCGTCGCGGATGGCGGCCTCGTTCGCCTCGACCCCGCCGAGGGTCGCTCCCTCGGCCGGGCCGTCGCGCCGCACCAGCTCGAGGGCGGAGGCGAGGACCTGAGTCGTGAGCTCGAGGCGGGTCCGCTGATCGATCGACACGGAGTCGACGCTCGCGAGGGCGGCCGAGAGCGCGGGCAGCCCGCGGCCCGACTCCGCCAGCAGCTCCGCCCGGCGGCGGCGCGCGTCGGAGTAGGAGGAGCGCGTGGGCGCGACGATGTCGAGCGCGTCTAGCGCCCCGTCGAGGTCGGAGCGCAGCTGCCGCACCCGCGCGAGACCGAAGGCGGCGGGTGCCGTGTAGTTCGCGTCGGCGCGGGCGCAGATCACGTAGAGGGACTCGGCGACCTCGGGCTCACCGCTCGCCTCGCACGCCGCGGCGAGCGCGAGCTTCGGGGCGAGCTCGCCGGGGACCTGCCCGTAGACGGTGTTGAAGGAGGCGCGGGCCCCGATGTCGTCGCCGCGCGCGAGCTGCGCGAGACCGCTCATCCAGACCGCCCGCCACTCCCACGGGTCCTCCGTGAGGATCTCGCCCGTCGCGCGGGCCGCCTCCTCCCAGCGCTGCGCCTCGATCGCCGCCCGGGCGCGGGCGAGCCGCACCTCGACCGTCACGGTGGGCGCGAGCGCGAGAGCGCGCAGGCGCACGATCGGGTCGGCGACGTTCACGCCCGCGAGCCACGACCGGGCGGGATCGGACTCGTCGCGGCGGAGCGCCGGCAGCGCGTCCCACGGCGGGACGCGGTCGACCACGTCGGCCACGGGCGCCTCGAACAGGGCCGACTCCGTCGAGTGCAGCGCGGGGTGTCCGGGACCGCGGTCGGTCGCGACGACCTCGCGCAGCACTCCGAGCAGCTGGCCGCGCATCTCGTCCACCGTGGCGAAGCGGTCCTGCGGGTCGGGAGCGCATGCCTTCGCGATCAGGCGGTAGAAGGAGTCGTAGCGCTGGAACAGCGGCGTCTCCGACACCGGCGGCAGCGAGGCGACGAAGGTCGTCTGGTTGCCGCGGAAGTCGAGCACCAGCGAGGCCAGCGTGCGGCCGATCGTGTAGACGTCGGAGGCGACCGAGGGACCGAGGTCGGCGACCTCCGGAGCCTGGTAGCCGACGGTGCCGTAGATGGCGGAGTCCTCGTCGTCGATCCGGCGCACTCCGCCGAGGTCGATCAGCTTGACCTGGTCGCCCACCTGGATCATGTTGTCCGGCTTGAAGTCGCAGTAGAGCAGGCCGTGGTCGTGCAGGTAGGCGAAGGCGGGCATGACCTCGAGCACGAAGGCGAGCGCCTGATCCACCGGCAGCGGATCCGCGGCGCCGCCGTTGGCGTCCAGCCGCTCCTTCAGGATCTGCTTGAGGCTCGGCCCGCCGACGTACTCCATCACGATGTAGCCGGCGCCGTCGTGCAGGACGAAGTTGTAGATCTCGACGATCAGCGGGTGCTCGACCTCGGCCAGGAACCGGCGCTCGGTGACGGCCGCCGCGTACGCATCGGGATCGCCGGAGTTGAGCAGGCCCTTGAGCACCACCCAGCGCCCCGAGACGTTCCGGTCGCGCGCGAGGTAGATCCAGCCGAGGCCGCCGTAGGCCAGGCAGCCGACGACCTCGTACTGGCCGCCGACGACGTCGCCCTTCACCAGCTGCGGAGTGAACGAGAACGGCGTGCGGCAGTTGGGGCAGAACCCCTCGGTGCGGCCGGGCCGACCGTCGCGCCCGCGGCCGACGGCCGTGCCGCAGTGCGAGCAGAAGCGCTTGCGCTCGGGGAGGACCGCCTCGGTCATCAGGGCGGCCATCGCGTCGGCGGCCGGGCGGGACGGGACAGTGGTGAGCCCGGCGCCGAGCCTCGGGCCGCGCAGTCGGGTCGAGGTGGTGCCGACGCGGCGGGTGACCTTCGAGCCGGTCTGCGCCGTGCGGGCGGAACCGAGGGCGGCGGTGGCGAGGCGGGCGGAGGAGGTGCGCGTGCTGCGCGCGGTGGCCGACTCCTCGGCAGGCCCGGGTGCCGTGGCGCCGGGGGTGCCCTCGACGAAGCCGGTGCCGAAGGCGGCGGAGGCGGTGGCGGGCGGGGAGGCCGGAGCGGCGCGACGCGCGGTCGGCGTGGAGGCGGCGGCGCCCTCCTCGGGCGGGAGGCCGCAGACGTTGCAGTAGCCGTCCTCGATCGTCCCGGTGCAGCCGGGAGTCGCGGTGCAGGGGGCGCCGTTCATAAAGTGGCCTTCCGGTGGTGCGCGGGGTCGGGGTGCGGGAGGTCGCGGGTGACGACGTCGTACTGCTCGACCAGGTGGCGGGCGAGCGGAACGGAGCAGGGCACCGCGTCGAGGGCGGCGCGCACCTCCTCCTCGGCCGCGACGCCGACGGCGGTAGCAGCGCGGCCGTTGCCCTCGGCCCGCTCCCGCAGCGCCCGGAGGCGGAAGCCCAGAGCGGCCCGTTCGCGCAGCGGCGAGGTGTAGGCGGCCTCGACCGCGTCGAACGCGCGGCCGACGGCGGCCAGGCGGGCGAGGTGCGCGTCGAGCGCCTCGCGGTCGGACGGAGGATCGCCCAGCCGGGAGACGTCGGGCACGGCCAGCCGCGGCGGGTCGGCGATCTCGCGGCGGCAGCGGGCCACGAGCTCGCGCAGCGGCGCCTCGCGGCGCTCGGCCGCCTCCGCCAGCTCGCGCGCCCGACGGCGGTCGCGCTCGAGTCCGCGCCGCTCGGACGCGGCGATGATCAGGTCGCGCTCGAGCCGGGCGGAGTCGCTCTCGAGCTGGCCGAGCGGCCCCGACACGTCGGCTCCCCGACCCGCCCGCTCGGCGAGCGCGTCGAGGCGGGAGCGCAGCACGGCGACCCGCTCCGCCCGCTCGCGGTCGACCGTGCCGCCGCCGTCACGGGTGAGGTCGCGGCAGCGCTCGATCTCGGCGCGCACCCCCACGATCCGCCCGGCGACGTCGGTGCCGCTGGGGTCGAGCTCGAGCCGGGAGCGCAGCTGGCCGACGACCGCGTCGCAGAGGCGCACCGCCTCCACCAGCGAGACCGCGCCGCTCCCGGAGGCGTCGAGACGGCCCCAGATCAGCTGCGACATCCGCTCGCGCGCCACGACGTCGACGCGGCCGGAGTCCCAGACCGCCTCGAGCTCGGCCAGGCGCCGGGTGACGGACTCGCGGAGCGACTGGGCGAGCACCACGTCGGCCGTGTAGTTCTCGGCCTGCGGCGACGCCAGCGCGGCGGCGTCGAGCCGCGAGAGCTCGCGCGTCGTCCGCTGCAGCCAGCGGGTGAGAGCGGCGAGGTACTCGAAGAGCTCGCGCTGCGGCGCGGCCTCCCCCAGCCGGCCCGGAGCGACGGGCGTTCCCTCCGCGAGACCGGTGCTCATCGGCCGTACACCGGGGCCGGCGGCGAGGCCTCGCCGAGGACCCCGAGCCAGCGCTCGTAGATGCTCTGCCAGCGGCCGTCGCTGCGGATGCTCTCGAGCGAGGCGTTGACGAAGCGCACGAAGTCGGGGTCGTCGGCGGGCAGGCCGAGGCCGTAGGGCTCCGAGCTCAGGGCGTCGCCGACGACCTTCGCGTACGGGTCCTGCGCCACGAAGCCCGCGAGGATCGTGTCGTCGCCCGCGATGGCGTCGACCTCGCCGGCCTGGAAGAGGGCGAGGCACTGCGAGTGCGTGGCGGCCTCGACGGCCTCGACCTCCGGGTAGTCGTTCTGCAGGCGGCTGAGCGTCGTGGTGCCGCTGGGCGCGCAGACCCTCTCGCCGTCGAGGTCGCCGATGCCCGTGATCGGGACGCCGTCGGGGTCGTCGGAGACGAGCACCTTGAGGCCGGCGTCGTAGTACTCGGACGAGAAGGCGATCGAGCTCCAGCGGTCGCAGGTCATCGTGAGGGTGCGGGCGACCATGTCGACCTGCGGGGCGCCGTCGCCGCCGGTGAGCGCGGGGAGGCGCTGAGCGGAGGTGATCACGACGTAGTCGATGGAGTCGCTGCCGAGGATCGCCCGGGCGACCTCGCGGGCGATGTCGACGTCGAAGCCCTCGATCGCCCCCGTGATCGGGTTGCGGGCGCTCATCAGGAGGGTGTCGGCCGAGACGCCGACGCGCAGGGTCCCGCGCCCGCGGATCTCCGCGAGCCTGGTGCTGTCGGTCACGCCGGTCGGCGCGTAGGAGGTGACCGCCGAGGGCGAGCAGTCCGCCGCGGCAGGAGCGGGGGGAGCGGACGCGCTCGCCGTCGGAGTCGGGGTCGCCGCGGCGAGGGGCGTGCCGAGGTCGTCCGCCCCCGTCGTGCAGCCGGTGAGGGAGAGTGCCGCGGCGGCGGCCATGGCGAGGGCGGCGGCGCGCAGGCGGTTCATCGGTACTCCTCCAGTCGCTGGGCGATGCCGCGCCAGGCGAACACGGCTCCGGCGAGACCGGCCGCCAGCAGGATCCACGAGACGAGGGTCGCGAACTCCGCACCTCGGTCGAGCGTGGCGGCGGCGGCCAGAGCCTTCTCCTGCACCACGTCGCGGGCGTCGTCGGAGAAGGTGGTGAAGAGGTCGTTCGGCGTGCCGTTCCCGGTGATCGTGGCGACGCGGACGGCCTGGTCCCAGTTCCCGGCGTCGTCCGCGGCGCGGATCTCCTCGTGGAACGACTGCCACTGCCCGAACTCGTCGACGAGCCGCGTCCTCGCCAGCTCGTCCTGCAGGTCGCCCGAGAGCTTCTCCCGGGCGGAGTCGACGGCCTGGGTGTAGCGCTCCTCGAGGGCGGCGCCGGAGCCGCGCTTGATCAGCGTGAAGCTCTCGAGCGACTTGGCGTCGCTCGCGGCGATGAGCGCGTTCGACACGGTGAGCGCCTCGCGATAGGACTCGACCCGCGCCGTCCCCGCGTCCGCCGCGACCGATCCGTAGGCGAGCGCCCCGCCGACGCCGACGACCAGCAGGAGGGCGGTCCCCGTGGCGAGCGGGCGGTTGAGGTAGCGGTGCGTGCGGCGGGCGAGCCAGAGCTGCGCCGCCAGGAGGAGGACCAGCATCACGAGCGAGCCGATCATGAGCAGGACGCTCCATCGGACGGCGTCGTAGGCGGCCGCGACCCGGTCGGCACCGGAGTCGACGAGCCCGTCGAGGTCCTCGAGGATGCCGCCGTCTCCCGAGAGGGCCGTCGACGCCTGGTCGAGGTACGCCGAGGCGACGGGGAAGCCCTGCCGGTTGTTGGCTCGCGCCTGCTCGATCAGCCCGCTGTAGGTCGTGATGCTGCTGGCGACCCGGGCGAGGGCCCGGGTGTCCGCCGAGTCGGCGGCCGAGAGCCCGGCGATCGCGGAGGCGGCGCCGGTGAGGCTCGAGACGTACGACGCCCGCAGCTCGGTCGGCTCCAGTCCGCCGACGAGGAAGGTGTTGGCCGCGATCGCGTTGGCGTCCACCAGCAGCGTGCGGACGTTCTGCACGCCGAGCAGCTGCGCCGACTGCTCCCGGGCCGTGGTCGCGGCGCGCGCCTGCATCGCTCCTGCCTGCTGCGCGAACACGCCGAACAGCACGGCCGCCAGCGCCGTCAGGGCGAGCAGGAGGCGCAGGGTGGCCGGAGTGGTCGCGGTCGCGCGGGCCAGCAGCGACGGCTTCCGCTGCGCCGGCCGGTTGGCGACCTGGACGAGGGGCGGCTCGGGGATCCTCTGCGCGGGCGGCGCGGCGGGTGCGGTGCTCAACGGCTCTCCTCCTCGGGGTCGTCGGTGACGGGGACGGCCGTGCCGCTCGGGGCGGCGTCCGCCTGCCCGAAGGCCTCCTCAGAGCCGTCGACCGCGCCCTCGTCGTCGTCGCCGGCTCCGTCCGGGCTGCTCGAGGCTTCGGGGCTCTCCACCACGTCCTCGGGGAGCAGGATGCGCAGCTCGTCGAGCGTCGGCTCCTCCACGTCGCGGAGGCGCCAGGCGTGCCGGGCGATCGCCGCGTCGAGGACGTTGCGGACCCAGCGCCCGTTGCCGAACGCCTCCGTGCGCTGCTGCGCCGAGGCGAGGCCCGCGAACGCGGCGAGCGCCTCCTCCGTCGGCTCGAAGTCCGCGGAGGCGGCGAGGCGGCCGAAGATCGCCGAGAGCTCGTCGTCGGAGTAGTCGGCGAAGTCGATCGTGGTCGAGAAGCGGCTGGCGAGTCCCGGGTTCGTGTCGAGGAAGCCCTGCATCGGCCCGGAGTAGCCGGCGACGATCACGACGAGGTCGCCGCGGTGGTCCTCCATGTCCTTCACGAGGGTGGTGACCGCCTCCGCGCCGTACTGGTCGAGCGCGAGCGCGTAGGCCTCGTCGATGAAGAGGACGCCGCCGCGCGCGGAGGCGATCACCTCCGCGGTCTTCGTCGCGGTCTGCCCGAGGTAGCCGGCCACCAGCTCCGATCGGTCGACCTCGACGAGCACGCCCTTCGAGAGGATGCCGAGCGAGCGGTAGATCCGCGAGACCAGCCGCGCCACCGTCGTCTTGCCCGTGCCGGGGTTCCCCGTGAGGACGAGGTGGCGGGTGAGCGTGGGCGTGCTGAGACCGGCGGCCTGGCGCAGGGTGTCGATCCGGAGCAGCTGCGTCTGCCGCTTGATCTCGCTCTTCACCCGGTCGAGGCCGATCAGCGCGTCGAGCTCGGCGAGCAGGTCGTCGATGGACTCCGGCGGGTCGAGCGGCTCCGGCTCGGAGGCGGGCTCCGCGGCGGGAGCGGCGGCGGGCGCCGGCTCGTCCTGCGGACCGTCGTGCTCGGTCCGGCGGAGGCGCTCGAGGATCTCGTCGACCCCGGGCACGCCGGCGGGCAGACCGGTCGGCAGGTCGGCGCTCGCGGCACCGTCCGGCGTCCGGCCGGTCGTGTGCGGTACTCCTCCGCTCCTCGTCGGAGCGGCGCCCCGGGCGCCCGGGACGGCGGAGAGCTGGGCCGCGGCGGTCGCGGAGGCGGAGGCGATGCCGCCGATGCCCGGGTCGCCGAGAGCGCTGGCCGCCGAGACGACCTCGGTCAGGGCGCGGGCGTAGGCGGAGGAGTGGTGAGAGCCCGCGCCGACCAGGGCGGCCAGCTGATCGGTCGGCCCCGACCGCCAGCGCCGGCCGCTCGAGGCGGCGGTGAAGAACGCCTCCAGACCGCCCGTCGCGCCGGTCGCGGCGAGCCAGTCCTGCCCGGCGCCGCGGATCGACTCGGCGACGGCGGCGGCCAGCCGCGCACCCTCGTCGCGGACGGCCGCGGCGTCGAGGCCGGCGGCCGTCCCCGCGAGCACGAGGGCGTCCAGCGCCGGGGCGAGCGCGGTCACGAGGCGCTCGGCGGGGTCAGCGAGCCGGATCCGGACGGCGCTCCCGGCTGCGGAGGCGCGTCGAGACCGCTCGGGGAGAGCGAGGACTCCGTGAACTTCTCGGCCAGGAACTGCCCGTGCGCGATCAGCGCCGAGGCGTCCTGCCGCGAGACGGCGTCCGAGATGCGGTCGAGCGTGCCTCCGAGGAGGTCGAGCTGGTCGCAGAGGATCATCAGCGAGGTCTTCCCCCTGTGCACGGCGCGGCGGTCGGCGAAGTCCCTCGGCAGGCGGAGGTAGCCCTCCACCGCCTCGGGGAGGTAGCTGGTCGCGGTCGCGACGACGGTGTGGCCCTGACGGCTCATCCCGCCGAGGCGGTCGAGACGGGGCACCATCTCGCGGACCGTCTCGTCGATCCGCTGGATGCGCGCCGCGACGATGCCGGGCACCCGGCCCTCCGTCCGCGCGCCCACCCTGTCGAGCGCCGCGAGGATGTCCTCGCTCGTCGGGACGCTCGGCAGAGCGGGCGCGGTCTCCTCCGGCGCCGCGGGGGCACCCGTGAACAGTCGGGAGAACCAGCCCATCGGCTAGCGGCCGAGATCGAGCGAGGACGTCGCGTCGATGTCCGAGTTGCTGCGGCGGGCCCGCTCGACGTACTCGCCGGCCTTCGCCGTCTCGGTCTGGAGGACTCCGACGGTCTGGGCCATGCTGTCGAGCGCCTTGATCTTGAAGTCCGAGATCGAGTCCATCGTCTGGTAGATGTTCGCGAACGCGGCCTGCAGCTGCGGCAGCCCGACCGTGGCCGAGGCGGCCTGCGACTGGATCGAGGCCGACTGGTCGGCGAGCATGCGCGAGGTGGCCTCGATCATGTTGGACGTCGTGGTGTTCAGCGCCGTGATCTGATCGAGCACGAGGCGCTGGTTGGCGAGCGCCTGCGCCACGATGACCGCCGTGCGCAGCGCCGAGACGGTCGTGGTCGTCGCGCGGTCGACGCCCTTGATCAGCTCGACGTTGTTCTTGATGACGACGTCGATCGCGAGGTAGCCCTGGATCGACACGGCCAGCTGGGTCAGCAGGTCCTGGTGCTTCTGGCGCGCGTAGAAGAGGACGTCCTCACGCAGCGCCTTCGCCCGCTCCGGGTCGGTGGCGTCGAGCTCGGCGATCTTCGCCGAGAGCTTCACGTCGAGCCGCTCGGCGACGTAGATGTACTCGTTGAGACGGGTCATCGTCTCCCAGAGGTTCTGCTTCTCGAGATTCAGGGCCGCGTTGTCCTTCCGCAGCTCGTCCTGCCCGTCGTACAGGGCCTGGATGATCGCGTTCAGGTGCGACTGGGCGCTCTCGTAGCGGCGGAAGTAGTCGGTGATCTTGTTGCCGAACGGGATGAAGCCCAGGATCTTCTTCTGCAGGTTGTCCTCGGACGGGTCCAGATCCTCCACCGTGCGGCGCAGCTCGAGCAGCGTCTTGCCGATGGTCGACCCCTCGGAGAGCCCGCCCTCCTGGAGGGCGCGCACCGGCGTGCTCAGCAGCCGGTTCGACGAGTCGGCGGCCGAGCGGATGTCGGCGTCGCCCATCGTGCGGATGTCGTTGGCCCGCGTCGCGAACTCGGGGCTGCGGGACTCCGTCGCCAGGAGCGTGTCGAGGTAGCCGTCGACCTTCGCCTCGAGGCCGGGCAGGGCGGCTTCGGGCACCTTCGGCGCGATCGACGGCGCCGAGGTGGTCGGCACCGCTGCCACCGGCTCCGGAGGCGTGAGCGAGAGGGCGTTCTGGACGGGCGGCTGCAGGGCCTCGGTCATCGGGATCCTCACCGTTCCTGGCGCTCGGCGCCGACTGGGATGAACGTCCGCCCAGCATATCCCGGGCCCTCCCGCGGGATCCCCGCGAGCCGCCTCGTCCGAGGACTCGACGCGATCGGGCGGCTGTGGAGGAGCATCCGCCGCCGGTCAGACCGCCTTCGGGCGCCTCCGCAGCGTCGCCACCGCGACTCCGGCCAGGGCGAGCGCGCCTCCGAGCAGCGCGGCGAGCGGCGGGGTCTCGCCCAGGACGAGCCAGGACAGCAGCACGACCACCGCGGGCACCGCGTAGGTGGACGCCGCGGTGCGACCCGCGCTGGAGCGCGCGAGGACGTACCCCCACGTCGTGAAGGCGACGGCCGTCGGGAAGATCCCGAGGTAGACCACGGCCAGGATCGAGGAGAGCGGAGCGGCGGCGAGCGCCTCGACGAGCTCCGGTGCGAAGGGCAGACACGCGACCGTGCCGGCGAGGCAGCCGAGCCAGGTCATCGTCGGCGCGTCGATCCGGCCCAGCAGGCGCTTCTGCAGGGTCGCCGCGCTGCCGTAGACGACGGCGGCCACCAGGCCGAGGGCGACGCCGATCACGTCGAACTGCCCGGTGGAGGTGGAGAACGCGATCACCGCGACGCCGGTCAGCGCCACGAGCATCCCGGCGAGGAGACGGCGGGGGAACCCCTCCCCCAGCAGCAGCCCGGCGAGCACGGCGGTGATCATCGGCGCGATGTTCACCAGCAGCGCCGCCGTCCCCGCGTCGACGTGCCGCTCCGCAGCGTTCAACGCCAGGTTGTAGACCCCGAACCAGGCGACCCCCCAGCCCAGCACGAGCAGGAGGAGGCGCCCGCGCGGGACCGCCGTGCGCGGATCCGGAGCCGCCTCCGAGCGGCGCCTCCGGGCGGTGAGGACGACGCGCACCACCGTGAGCGCGAGCGACCCCACCACGATGCGGCCGAGGGTCAGCGTGCCCGGGCCGAAGTCCTCCGTCGTGGCGCGGATGCCGACGAAGGCCGACGCCCAGAGCAGGACGGTGACCGCGATCGCGCCCCACAGCAGGAGGGCGTCCCTCGTGGAGGGCGGGGCGGAGGAGGAGACGTCGGTCATGAGGCCATCGTGGCGCTGCCGGGGATTCAGCACCAGTTCCGTTCACTGTCGGATCGTTCAGCCGGACTGTACGGTCGTCTCATGCTCGACGTGCACCGGCTCCGCATCCTCCGCTCCGTCGTCGCCTCCGGCTCGATCGCGGGAGCCGCCTCCGGCCTCGGCTACACGTCCTCCGCCGTCAGCCAGCACCTCTCCGCTCTGCAGCGCGAGACCGGACTGACCCTGCTGGAGCGGGTGGGCCGCGGCGTCCGCCCGACCCCAGCCGGACGCGCCCTCGCCGCCCAGGCGGACCGCGTCCTCGAGCGCCTCGCCGAAGCGGAGGCCGTGGTGGAGGAGCTGCGCGAGGGCCGCTCCGGCCGCCTCTCGGTGACGTACTTCGCCTCCGTCGGCAGCGCCTGGATGCCGGAGGTCGCCCGCCGGCTGACCGCCGCGTTCCCCGGCCTCGCCCTCGATCTGCGCCTGGGAGAGGAGCTCGACGACGACCTCGGAGCGCGCCCCGACGTGCAGCTCCTCGTCGCCTCCTCCGAGCCGACCGCCCCCGGATTCACGGCGCACCACCTCCTCGACGACCCCTACCTCGTCGTCCTGCCCGACGGTCATCCGCTCGCCTCACGGAGCGAGATAGACCTCGCCGAGCTCGCGAACGAGCGCTGGGTCGACAACGACCTGCCCACCGGCTGGTGCCGCCGGAACGTCGTGGAGGCCTGCGCCGCCGCCGGGTTCGCGCCGCCCTTCCACGTCCAGGCGAACGACCACATCACCGCCGCCGCGTTCGTCGCCGCGGGCATGGGAGTGACGGTCCTGCCGGAGCTCGCGGCCCACCGCCTGCCGGACGGCGTCCGCGCCGTGCCCGTCGTCCGTCCCCGGCCCGTCCGCTCCCTCGAGGCCGTCGTGCGCAACTCCGCCGCCTCCTCCGCACCGGTGGCCCTGGTGCTGGAGACACTGAAGGCACTCGTCGCACGCCGTTGAGCGCGCCTGCACGGGCGAGCTCGCAGCACATCGGAGCACGATGGGCGCGTGAGATCCGTCGAACCCGTCACCCGTTCCGCGCCCGCGCTCGGCGGACCGCGCATCCTGAAACAGCGCTGGACCGAGGCGACGTTCCTGCACTGGCGGGTCGACCCCGCCCTGGTGGCGCCCCACCTCCCGGCCGGGACGAGGCCCGACGAGCACGACGGTTCCTCCTGGGTGGGCCTGATCCCGTTCCGGCTCTCGCGGACGGCCTTCCTCGGCGGCCCGCGGGTGCCCTGGCTCGGCACCTTCCCCGAGGTGAACGTCCGGCTCTACTCCGTCGACGAGCAGGGACGACGCGGAGTCGTGTTCGTCTCGCTCGACGCCTCCCACCTCCTTCCCGTGCTCACCGCGCAGGCGGTGTTCGGGCTCCCCTACCGCTGGGCCCGGATGAGCATCGAGCACCGCCACGGCGCGGTGATCTACGACACGATCCGGCACTCGGACTCGGCCGCCCGCTCCCGGATCGTCGTCCGCCCGGGCGAGCCGGTCGACGAGGACCCGCTCGGCTCGTTCCTCACCGCACGCTGGGCCTACCACGAGCGCCACCTGGGCTCCACCTGGTACGGCCGCAACCTGCACCGGCCGTGGCCGCTGCGACGCGCGGAGCTGCTCGCGCTCGACGACGGGCTGCTCGACGCCGCGGGCTTCCCCGGGCTGGCGACGCGCGCGCCGGACTCGGTGCTGTACTCGGCGGGAGTGGAGACCGTGTTCACGGTGCCGCGGAAGGTGTGAGGGGGGCGACGCTCCTCCACAGACGGTTCTTCGCGATGCTGTCCGATGAAACGGCGCTCCCGAGGCCCACGGCGAGACTTCGTCCGGTGAGATCAGGGCATGAAGGAATCGGCGACAGTAGACGACGCGCTCACGGAGGCGCTCGCGCTCGCCGGCTCACGGCACGCTGAGCGGTCCGCCGTCGAGGCATCCCGGTACCGGGCAGTCGAGGAGGCACGCCGCCTCGCGATGGCGGCACCCGCGGCGCTCGTCGGCGAGCACGTCCAGGTGCAGGTGGATCGGGCGGAGGCGGCGCACCGGGCGCTGATCGCGGAGCTCGCGACGGGACTCCGGGTCTCGGAGGCGCACGCCTCTGCACTGGTCGACGAGGCACGCCTGCTGGTGAACGACCTCCCGGAGACGTTGCGCGCACTCGCGGACGGAGCGCTCTCCCCCGAGCACGCGCGACTCGTGGTGCGAGGAGCGCTCGACGTCCCCGCCGAGGTCCGTGGGCGCTTCGACGAGGAGGCCGCGACGATCGCGGTCGCCTGCACGCCGCCCCAGCTGCGACGCGCCCTCCGGTCGCTCCGGGAACGGCTGCACCCGCAGACGCTCAGCGAACGTCATCGGGACTGCGCCCGTCGACGCGCGCTCTGGGTGGAGGGCCTCGACGACGGGATGGCGATCCTGCACCTCTACACCGCAGCTCCCGATGTGCTCGGCGCGATGGACAGGATCGACCGGGCCGCCCGCTCCCTCGCGGATCTGCCGGACGAGGAGAGGACGCTGGGCCAGCTCCGCGCGGACGTCGCCGCTGCGCTGCTGGTCGACGGGGAGACATCGGCCGACGGAGACGGCACGTCGATGCCGGCGGGAGTGCGCGCCGAAGTCGCGGTGACCGTGCCGGCGCTGACCCTCCTCGGGCGGTCCGACCAGCCCGCCGTCCTCGACGGATACGGACCCGTCGATCCGGAGACCGCGCGGCGTCTCACAGCAGGTGCTCCCTCGTTCACGCGGCTGCTCACCCATCCGGAGAGCGGAGCGGTCCTCTCCGTCGGACGCGACTCCTACCGAGTGCCGGCGGACCTGCGTCGCCACCTCCAGCACCGCGACGGGACCTGCCGGTTCCCGGGCTGCACCCGCAGCACCCGCCACGCGGACGTCGACCACACGAATGACTGGCAGCACGGAGGCACCACGTCGGTCGACAACCTCGCACACCTCTGCCGACACCACCACCGGCTCCGCCACACCACGGGGTGGACCCACCGGCAGGAGCCGGACGGCACGCTGCACTGGACGAGCCCGACGGGACGGCAGCATGTCACCCGACCGGGCGAGCCGGCGGACAGGGCGGAGGGCGGACACGGTCCGAGCGGAGACCGCGGGCCGTGACACGGGCAGGTCGGATGGTCGAGACAGGCAGGTCAAGGGGCGGGCCCGCTTCGGCGCGCCCGCGTAGCGTGGACGCACGGGCCGATCGGCGTGGAAGCGACAAGAGGGGCAGCGACATGGCAGGAACGAAGGACAGGAAAGACGCGACGACGGGGACCTCGGCGGTGCTCTTCGACATCGACGGGACCCTCGCCGACACGAACTTCCTCCACGTCGAGGCGTGGTCGCGCGCCTTCTGGCAGGCCGACCTCGTCGTCCCCGCCTGGCGCATCCAACGAGCGATCGGCGCAGACTCGTCGGAGCTGCTCGACATGCTCCTCGAGGACGACGTGAAGGAGGAGCAGCGCGCACTGGTGAAGTCGCTGCACACCAAGAACTACGCCGAGATGACAGCACGCATCGTTCCACTCCCGGGAGCTCGCGAGCTCGTCGCGACGCTCGTCGGTCGAGGCGTCCACGTCGTCCTCGCCACCTCGGCACCGCAGAACGAGCTGGACGTGCTTCTCGACGTCCTCGACTTCGGCGGCTCCGTCCACGCTGTCACCAGCGGCGCAGACGTCTCGACCGCCAAGCCAGCACCCGACCTGATCTCGATCGCGCTCGACCGCGCGGGCGTCTCCGTCGACCGCGCCGTCATGGTCGGCGACGCGACCTGGGACGTCCTGGCCGCCGAGCGCGCAGGCCTGGCAACGGTCGGAGTCCTCTCCGGCGGAACCTCGGAGCACGAACTCCGCGAGGCCGGAGCCGTCGCCGTCTACGAGGACGCGGCGGCCGTCCTCACCGGTCTCGGTGAGGGGCCCCTCGCGAGCCTCCTGAACTGACCGACCGCCACCCCAGGAGGCTCACGAGCCTCAGTCGCGGGGTCGCCGTCGCAGCACGAGGAGCGTCACTCCGATGGCGGCGGCGACCGCGGCGAGAGCGCCGCCGATCCACAGGACGTCCCCGAGGAGTGCCGGGTCCGATCCGGACGTCGCCTGCGCTTCGTCGGCGGACTCGGCCTGTCCTCCTGAGACCGCGACGGTGCCGTTGCAGTCCGGGACCGAGTCCGACCCGTCGGCGAGCGCGGTCCCGTCGGCCGGCGTCCAGTCGAACGCGTACTGGCCCGACACGGGGTGCCCGTCGGTCGACACGACCTGCCACGTCACCTCGTACTCCCCCGCCGCGCCGAGCTCGAGCGGCATCGACGCTTCCGGCCCGACGACGCTGACGCAGCCGTCGCCGTAGTAGAGCCCGTCCGGCCCGACGACGCGCAGAGCTGCCGCCGTTCCGTCTGTCCCGAGGACGAGCAGGTCGTCGTTCGTCGTCAGCACCAGCGTTCCCGGCTGCTCCGTCACGGTCGAGTCCGCAGCGGGAGTCGTCGAGACGAGGTAGTTGTGCGCGCTGGCGGGCGCCGCCACCGCGATCGAACCGAGCAGCCCGATCGCGGTCGCGGCGACGAGGGCCTTCCGACGGGTCACGCCGACGCCCGGGGTCCGCGACGGCGGGAGGCGAGCCCGACGGCCACGCCGACCGCGCCGACGACGAGCCCGCCGACTCCGAGGATGCGGGCGAGCACGTCGTCGCCGCTCGTGGCCGTCGTCGCCGAGGCGGTGGTGGCGACCGCGTCGTCACCGTCGCCGTCGTCGTCGTGTCCGCCCCCGTGGCCGGACCCCGCTACCGCCGCGGTCACCGCGACGGTGGGAGCGGGCAGCTCGGGCTCGTCCTGGCCGTCGACGGTCGGCTGGTCCCAGGCGGTGCTGCCGGTCTCGCACGTCTGCAGCACGGGGAACTCCAGCGTGGAGCCCGCCGCGTCCTCGGGGAGCTGCAGCTGGAGGGCGACGGTGTCGCGGTAGCCGTCGGCGAGGGGCGTCTTCGCCGTGTAGACCACGTCCGAGACCCGCTTGGTCGCGGTGTTCCCGTGGGAGTCGGTGACCGGGTCGGCGATCGCGACCTCGTTCTTCACGACGTCCCAGTTCGGGTTGATCGTCGGGCTGACCGAGTTGATGCCGTCGGGCATCGTGATCGTGAGTCCCGTCGTCGGCGAGCCCTCGCAGCCGTGGGCCAGCGAGAACGTCACCACCGTGTACGAGCCGGCGGCGGTGCTGCTCGCCGCCGCGGTCACGTGGGCGCTGGCCGCCGTGGGCGCGGCGACAGCGAGCGCGATCGATCCGGCGGCGACGAGTGCGCCGCTGCCGACGAGGCGGAGCCGCGAGAAGGAAGAAGAAGAAGAAGAACGGGTCATGACGGTCGTGTCCTCGGGGGAGATCCGGCGCGGGGCCGGGAATTCTGGACGCAGCGCGGGTCCGCGGTGCGTGCGGGGCGCCGACCGGAGCCGCTCCCGCACGGGAGGGGCGTCAGGCGGCGCGGAGGACCCGCAGCGGCGGCCCGCGGTGCCGGAGGATCGAGAGGACCGCGTCGAGGGATCGGGGCGCCCGCGGCTCGGGGGTGCCCGTCATCGAGACGCCGGGTGCCGACGGGAGCGCGACCGCGGACGCGCGGGCGACGATCCGTACGACGACGCGGTGGAGGCCTGCTCCCAGCGTCCAGAAGAGGCGCTCGCCGTACCGGAACGCCGCGATCGTGAAGGCAGCCGCAGCGAGGTGGGCGAGGAGCATCACCGGCGCGTGAGCCGCGTGTCCGCCTCCGCCGGCGATCAGCTCGATGGTCGACCCATCGTGGAAGTGCGCGCCGGTGCCCGTCGTCCCGACCACGCTCACCTCCCCACCGCTGCCCGTGATGAGGAAGAGGCCGTGGTACGCGATCTGGCTGAGGAGCACGGAGAGCGTCAGCCGGGGAAGGGACGGACGGCGCCCCGAGAGGAGGACGCAGACGACGACGGCGAACGCCGCGGCGAGGGCGAGCACGGCAGGAGCGGGGGTCTCGGCGCCCGCGACCGTGTGGGAGGCGGCGGCCGTGGCGGTCGCGGCGAGAGCGGCGGCGACGCCGCGAGCCACTCGTGCACCTCGGGTCTGCACTCGCCCGTCCTCTCGTCGCGTCGACGCGTGCGCGCGACGTCTCCAGGGTAATCGACGCGGCGGAGCAGCCCCCCGCGTTCCGGATCCTTGCCGTTACGAAGCCGTTACCTAGATCACCGAAAGAAATCCAAACCCCCGCAGGGAGGGCTCCGAACACATGTCAACGGCCGCGAAACGGTCCACACAGAACAGGTCCTCCGCATCACGTGGGGGCCGTCTCACGAAGGAGTAATCCCATGCGATCCACCAAGCGTTCCGCCCTCGCCGCATTCGCCCTGCTGGGCACCGCCGCCCTCGGCCTCACCGCCTGCTCGAGCGGAAGCGGCTCGACCACCGCCGCCAGCGACGCGGCGACCCCGATGGCCACCTCGTCGGCCTCCGCCTCCTCGACCCCCATGGCGACCATGGACCCGGCCGCGAACCTCGTCGGCCCCGGCTGTGCCGCCTACGCCGAGCAGGTCCCGGACGGCGCCGGCTCGGTCGAGGGCATGTCGCTCGACCCCGTCGCGACCGCCGCGTCGAACAACCCGCTGCTCACCACCCTGACCGCTGCGGTCTCCGGTGGCCTCAACCCCGACGTCAACCTCGTCGACACGCTGAACAGCGGCGAGTTCACCGTCTTCGCCCCGGTCGACGACGCGTTCGCCAAGCTCGACGCCGCGACCGTCGACTCCCTCAAGACCCCCGAGGGCGCCGCCACGCTGTCCTCGATCCTGACCTACCACGTCGTCCCCGGCCAGATCGCCCCTGACGCGATCGCCGGCGACCACGCCACCGTCCAGGGTGGCAACCTCACCGTCACCGGTTCCGGCGACGACCTGAAGGTCAACGACGCGTCCGTCATCTGCGGTGGCGTCCAGACCGCCAACGCGACCGTCTACCTCATCGACACCGTGCTGACCCCCCCGGCCAGCTGATTCCCCTCACCGGCTCCGGCCGGTGAACACGCCGAAGGGCGGGCACCTCGCGGTGTCCGCCCTTCGGCGTTCGTGCGTGCAGAAGCCCTCCGCGAAGCCGGGCACTGCAGAGCCGTCCAGCACAGAGCCGTCCAGCACAGAGTCGCGCAACGCAGCGCCGCCCCACGGGAAGCCGCACAGCGCGGAGCCCTGCGCAGTGCGGAGTCGGAGGGTCACCACGACTCGACACTCGCCGTCACGCCGCACCACAGCGCCCACCACGAACGACACGAGGCGCGGACCCCGATGCAGGGGTCCGCGCCTCGTCGTCGTGCGGTCGGCGGCTACTCGGCCGGGGCGCTGATCTCGCGCAGGACGCGGTCGCCGGGGCGGGCCTCGATCATCTCGGCCTCGATCTCGGCCCGGTCGAGCAGCTCCTCCATGCGGCGGCGACGGTTGCGCGTGATGAGCGTCACGACCGTGCCCGTCTTGCCCGCGCGGCCGGTGCGGCCGGAGCGGTGGAGGTACGTCTTGTACTCGTCGGGAGCGTCGGCCTGAATCACCAGGTCGATGTCGTCGACGTGGATGCCGCGCGCGGCCACGTCCGTCGCGACCAGCACGTCCACGCGTCCGCTGGTGAGCAGTGCGAGGTTGCGGGTGCGGCGCGACTGGTTGAGGTCGCCGTGGAGGCTCGTCGCGGGGATGTCCGCGTGGTCGAGCTGCTCCGCGAGCTGCTCCGCGAACGCGCGGGTCCGGGCGAAGATCAGCGTCTTGCCCTGGCGGGCGGCGAGCTGCTCGATGATCTCGGCCTTGTCGCGGTGCTCGATCAGGAGCACGCGGTGGTCGATGGTCGAGGACGCCTGGTCCTCGCCGGCGACCTCGTGGACGCTCGGCTCGACCAGGAACTCGTCCACGAGCGTCGCGACGCCCTTGTCGAGCGTGGCCGAGAACAGCAGCCGCTGGCCGCCGTCGGCGGTCTGGCGGAGGATGCGCTGCACGGGCTCGAGGAAGCCGAGGTCGCACATGTGGTCGGCCTCGTCGAGCACCGTGATGGTGATGTTCGAGAGGTCGAGGCGGCCCTGCTCGACGAGGTCCTCGAGGCGGCCCGGCGTCGCGATGACGATGTCGACTCCGCGCTGGAGGGCTCCGACCTGCTTGTACTGGGGGACGCCGCCGTAGATGGTCGTCGTGAACAGGCCGACGGAGCGGGCGATCGGCTGGATCGTCCGGTCGATCTGCATGGCGAGCTCGCGGGTCGGCGCGAGGATGAGCGCGCGCGGAGCGCGGCCCGGCTTGCGGCCCTTCGCTCCGTTGTTCTCCATCAGGCGCTCGACGACGGGGGCGCCGAAGGCGATGGTCTTGCCGGAGCCGGTCTTGCCGCGTCCGAGGACGTCCTTGCCGGCGAGCACCTCGGGGATGGTCGCGGCCTGGATCGGGAACGGCGCGGCCGCTCCGAGCTCGGTCAGCATCCGGACGATGTTCCCGCCCAGGCCGAGGTCGCCGAAGGTGACGCCCTCGACGTCGACGGCGAGCGTGGCCGTCGCCTCGAGGCGCTCGAGCACGACGTCGTCGGCCTGATGCGGCGCGCGGGCGTCGCGGCTGGGGTAGAAGTCCGAGCCGGAGTCGCGGCGCGAGGGCCGGGAGTCGCGGTCGAACGAGCGGGTCGGGCGGTCGCCTCGGTCGTGGCCGCGCGAGGGACGCGCGTCCCGGTCGAAGGAGCGAGCCGGACGGTCGCTGCGGTCGAACGAGCGGGCGGGACGCTCGGTGCGGTCGTAGCCGCGCGAGGGGCGCTCGTCGCGGTCGCCGGTACGGGCGGGCCGGTCGTCGCGTCCGTAGGAGCGGGCCGGACGATCGTCGCGGTCGTTCGAGCGGGCCGGACGCGCGTCACGGTCGAAGGAACGGACCGGGCGGTCGCTCCGGTCGAAGGAACGCGCCGGACGCTCGTCGCGTCCGTAGGAGCGGGCCGGACGATCGTCGCGGTCGTTCGAGCGGGCCGGACGCGCGTCACGGTCGAAGGAACGGGCCGGGCGGTCGCTCCGGTCGAAGGAACGCGCCGGACGCTCATCGCGCCCGTAGGAACGCGCCGGACGATCGTCGCGATCGTTCGAGCGGGCCGGACGGTCGTCGCGATCGTTCGAGCGGGCCGGGCGTGCGTCGCGGTCGTACCCGCGGACCGGACGCTCGTCACGGTCGTTCGAGCGCGCCGGACGCGCGTCGCGGTCGTAGCCGCGAGAGGGCCGCTCGTCGCGGTCGTTCCCGCGGGCGGGCCGATCGGCGCGCTCGGTGGCCCGCTCGGCGCGCTCGTCGGCGTTCCAGCGCGCCTTCTTGGGGGCGTTCTCGTCGACGGCGCGGAATCCGCGGTGGCCCTCGCTGCGCGAGCCCGGCTTGGCGCCGGGGAAGCGCGAGCGGCCGCCGAGCTGGGACTTGCCGCTCGAGGCGCCGAAGCGGTTGGGCTCGAAGTTCTTGGCCGGACGTCCGCCGGCGGGCTTCTTGTTCTTGGGCATGGCAGTTCTTCCTGGGTTCAGGTCGTGCGCGAGGAGGCGACGCCGGAGGAGCCCCGTCGTGAGGGGCGTCCGTGCGCTGGACTGCTGCGGGGCAGCAGGGGGGAGAACCCGGGCGAGTCATTGACCGGGGCCGATTCACACATGTGATTCGTCTCACGACGACTGTCGGAGACTCGGCCCACTTGACTAACAAACCCATCCGCACGAGAACGCACGGTGTCAAGAGCCGACCGAGCGAGTCTACACGCGGCCCCGGAGCCTGGCTAGGGCGGGGAGACGTGCGGCCAGGAGCCGCTCAGGTCGGGGGCCGCGAAAGCCGGGAGCCGCGAAGCCCGGGAGCCGCGAAGCCCGGGAGTCGCGCATCTCCGCAACCGGTCCCCCGCGGAGTCGCCCCGCATACAGCCCCCCGACCCCGAGCCGCAGCACGATCGACGCGCGAGCCCGTGCGCAGCTACCGCCCGTCCGCTACTGCGACGCCCGCCGAGCCCGGTACGCGGCCACGTTCGCGCGATTGCCGCAGTTGCCCGTGTCGCAGTAGCGCTTCGAGCGGTTGCGGGAGAAGTCCACGAGCACCGCCTCGCAGTCCTCCGCCGCGCAGACGCGGATCCGCTCGCGCTCGTCGCCGCGGATCACGTCGACGAACGCCATGGCGGCCTCGACCAGGATGCGGGTGGCGAGCGGGCTCTCGTCGCGCGTCGCGTGGAGGTGCCAGCCGTAGGGTCCGTGCCGGACCAGCTGCGGGAGCGCGCGGCCGGAGTCGAGCATCCCGTTGACGACGGGGACGAGGTCCTCCTCGGCCCGCGTGAGCCAGAGTGTGCGGAGGGAGGAGCGAATCGCCCGCACGGCCTCCAGCTCCTCGGCCGATCCGTCGCGGCTGCCCGTGTACCGGTTCTCGAGGAGGAAGTCGTCCAGCTGCTCGATCGTCGCCATCTCGTCCTCGCCGGACGGCGACAGCTCGGGGAGCGTGTTGACGAGGGTGGCGGTGGAGGTCAGTGACGCCTCGACGTCATAGGCGAACACCATGTTGACTCCTGACAGTGCGGCTCAGTAGTGTGCGATCAGCTCGCTGTCACGAGTGTAATCCTTTTGACTCCTGAAGGAGCCGGCCATGACCGCCGAGAGCACCGCCGCCGTCACCCTCCCCGCCGCGAGCGCGCCCGCGCCTGCACGGCGCCTCGGCTCAGGCCTCGTCGCGGCGCTGGCCGCGTCGGCGGCGTTCGGTCTGGGCGGGCCGTTCGTGAAGCCGCTCCTCGAGGCGGGCTGGACGCCGGCGTCCGCGGTCCTCTGGCGCGCGGGCGGCGCCGCCCTGATCCTCGCGATCCCGGCGGTCCTGTCCCTCCGCGGCCGCTGGCCCGTGCTCCGCCGCAACCTCGGCACGATCGCCCTCTACGGAGTCTTCGCCGTGATCGCCGCGCAGCTCTGCTTCTACAGCGCGATCGAGCACATGTCGGTCGGCGTCGCCCTGCTGATCGAGTACCTCGCGCCGGTGTTCCTCGTCCTCCTCGCCTGGGCGCGCACCCGCCGGCACCCCGGCCGCTTCACCCTCGCCGGCTCCGCTCTCGCGCTCGGCGGCCTGGTGCTCGTGCTCGACCTGTCCGGCGAGTCGACCCCCGAGCTGGTCGGCATCGCCTGGGCGCTGACCGCCTCGCTCGGCCTGTGCGTCTACTACGTCATCGCCGGTCGAGTGGATCCGGAGCTGCCGCCGATCGCGCTCACGGCGGGGGCGATGACGGTCGGCGCCGCGATCCTGCTGGCACTCGGGGCGCTCGGCGTCACACCGCTGCGCGCGACGTTCGGAGAGGTGGTGTTCGTCGGAGCGGAGGTCAGCTGGCTCCTCCCCGCGGGCGTGATCCTCGGCATGTCGACGGTGCTGGCGTATCTGCTCGGGATCGAGGGCGGACGCCGTCTCGGCACGCGGATAGCCTCCTTCGTCGGGCTGACGGAGGTGCTGTTCTCGATCGCGGCCGCGTGGCTGATCCTCGGCGAGCTGCCCGCGCCGATCCAGTTCGGCGGCGGCGCGCTGATCCTCGCGGGGGTCGTCCTGGTCCGACTGCAGCGCGAGCCCGGCACCCCCTGATCGCGGGGGTGCCGCATCCGGGGCGCCGGGCACCCCGTACGCTGATCGCACTCATGCGCGAGCCCACCCGATCCCCGCGACGCGTCGCCGCGGTCCTGGCCGCCCTCGCACTCCTCCTCTCGGGCTGCGCGAGCACCACTCCCGTCTCGGAGCCGGTGGCGCAGGCGCTCGGAGCGGCACCTGCACCCGACTGGTCCGGCGTGAGCGTGACGGCCGACGTCGTCTACGACGCGAGCATCGGGCAGAGCGTCGACGTCTGCTCCTCCCCTGCCCCGTCGGCGGAGCCGCGGCCCGCCGTCCTCGTCGTGCACGGCGGCAGCTGGGCCCGTGGAGGCAAGGCCGACGCGAACTGGCGCCCGATCTGCCAGTGGCTCGGATCGGAGGGGTTCGTCGCCGTCTCGGTCGACTACCGCCTCGCGCCCGCCGCCGTGTTCCCCGCGCAGCTCGACGATGTGACGGCCGCCCTCGACTGGCTGCTCGAGCCGGAGCAGACCGCGCGCTTCGGCATCGATCCGGAGCGGGTGGCGGCCTTCGGCGGCTCGGCCGGCGGCAACCTCGCCTCTCTGCTCGGCACGCTGCCGTCGACCTCGTCGCGCCTGGCCGCCGTGGTCGACCTGAGCGGTCCCTCCGATCTCAGCGCCGCCGGCCTCGCCGACGACGACCCGGTGGTCGGAGTCGCGGCCGCCGTGCGCAGCTACCTCGACTGCGCGGACCTCGCCTCCTGCCCCGCTGCGACCGCCGCCTCGCCCCTCGCGCAGGTGGACGGCTCCGAGCCGCCGTTCCTCATCGCGCACGCGGCGCACGAACGGGTCGCGCTCAGCCAGTCGACCCGCTTCGCCGAGGCGCTGCGCGGAGCGGGCTCGAGGGTCGACCTCCTCGTCCTCCCCGGCTCGCTGCACTCGATCGCGCTGCTCGACGACGCTCTGCGCGCTCGGGTCGTCGAGTTCCTCCGCGCCCACCTGGGCTCGTGAGCGGAGTCGTCGTCCGCCTCGAGGACGCAGCCGGAGCGGAGGGCCTCCTCGCCGCGGTCCCGCCCCCGCACGCCCGCGTCCTGATCGCCCGGATCGACGGGGCAGCGGCGGGCGCCCTGGTGCTCGCTCCCGGCCCGGACGACTTCGCCGAGGTGCTGGAGCTCGTGGTCGCCTCCGTCCACCGGCGCACGGGAGTCGCCCGACGGCTCGTCGCGGCGGCGGAGTCGTGGGCGCGGGTGCAGCGGATCCGCACGCTGCGCCTGGCCGCCGCTCCGGAGCTCGCCCCAGCGGCCGGGGCGCTCGGCTTCACGGCGATCGACGGCTTCGGAGCCCACGTCGGCGACGACGCGGTGCTCTGCTTCGCGCGTCCGGTCTGAGCAGCGCCCGATCCGAGGCGTGTGCCGCTCCCGAGAGGCGGCCCCGCCTCGTCCGGCGCGCATGCCCGCCGTCAGTCGATCGAGCAGCCCGGCTCGTCCGACAGCGCCCGCTCGATCCGGGCGCGGTGCTCGTCCGACATCGGCGGCAGCGCGTCGGGCGCGAACCAGCCGACCTCGGTCGACTCGTCGTCCGCGACGTGGGCCTCCCCCGAGATCCAGCGGCAGCGCACCACGTGGTCGAGGTACTGCGAGCGGTCCCCGTTGGGGTACTGCATCGGCGGGAGGGTGTGCACCTGCACGAGGCGCTCGACCTCGATCTCGACGCCCGCCTCCTCCTGCGCCTCGCGGCGGGCGGTGCCGGCGACGGTCTCGCCCGGGTCGATGATCCCGGTGACGGCCGTCCAGGCTCCGGTGTCGGCGCGCCGGACGAGCAGGACCTCGAGCGCCGGCTCCTCGCGGAGGATCACCGCGGTCACGCCGGTGAGCCAGAGCAGCTCGGTCCCGATCCGCTCGCGCAGCCGCAGCACGAAGTCGGGAGTCGCCATCAGTGCTCTTCGGGTCGGAAGTCGAACGCGACGATGCCGGCCGTGTCGACGAACGGCCCGACGAACTCCTTGAACGCGTCGTGCGCCGGATCCCAGTGCGCGGGGTGCTCGACGGCCGGCCGGCCCAGGTAGTAGTGCAGGTCGCCCTCGGAGGAGAAGGTCAGCAGGAACGCGCGGTCGAAGCCCTCGCCCGCGCCCTCGATGCTCAGCTGCGGCCCGGTCTCGATCGACTCGATGTAGGGCCGTCCGTCGCGGACGCACTCGTCGGCCAGGGCGAGGAAGCGGCGGGTGACCTCGTCCGCCTCGGCGACCAGCGCCGTCGGGCGGAAGCGGATCAGGACGAGGTGCCGGAGCGTGCCCGGGCGGAAGTCGCGGGCGACGAAGCGCTCCGGACCGATCTCGTCGAGGACCGCGGTGGCGCGCTCCGGGCCGCTGCGCCAGCGCGAGCCGACCGTCTCGGCCGCATCCCTGATGTCCGTCATGCCGACGCCTTCCCGGCGCGGGCGGCACGCCGCCGCTCACGATACCCCTCGACCAGGTTGTAGACGACGGGCAGGACCACGAGGGTCAGCACCGTCGAGGACACCAGGCCGCCGATCACGACGATCGCCAGCGGCTGCGAGATGAAGCCGCCGTGGCCCGTGATCCCCAGCGCCATCGGCAGCAGGGCGAAGATCGTCGCGAGGGCGGTCATCAGGATGGGCCGGAGCCGCCGCTCGGTGCCGTGCAGCAGCGCCTCCCGCACCGGCATCCCGCGGTCGCGGTACTGGTTCACCAGGTCCACGAGCACGATCGCGTTCGTGACGACGATGCCGATCAGCATCAGCACGCCGATCAGGGACGGCACGCCCAGCGGCACGCCGGTGATCACCTGCAGGAGGATCGCGCCGGTCGCCGCGAACGGCACCGACACGAGCAGGAGCAGCGGCTGCAGGAGCGAGCGGAACGTCGCCACCATCACGACGTAGACGATCAGGATCGCGACCAGCAGCGCGATGCCCAGCTGCGAGAACGCGTCGGCCTGGTCGGCGGTCACTCCGCCGAGGGAGGCGTCGACACCGGCCGGAAGCGCCGTCGCGTCGATCGCGTTCTGCACGGCGACGTTGGCCGAGGCGAGGTCGTCGCCCTCCGGGGTGACGGTGATGGTCGCGGTGCGCTGCCCGCGCTCGGTGGTGATGCTCGCCGGACCGTCCGTCTGCTCGACCGCCGCGAGGGTGGAGAGCGCGACGGTGCCGGTGAGGGTCGGCACCTCGAGGTTCCGCAGCTCGTCCACGGTGGCCGGCGGCTGCCCGTCGGCCAGGTAGATCGAGAGGGTGCGGTCGTCGATCACGACGCTGCCGACCTGGCTGGGCTGGAGCGCCTGGCTGACGATCGTGCCCACGGCGACCTCGCTGAGACCCGCCCGGGCCGCGGCGTCGCGGTCGACCCGCACCGCGATGTAGGGCAGCGAGGAGGAGAGGTTGCTCTCGGCCTGGCTGATCCCGTCGGTCCCGCGCAGGGCCTCGAGGAGCTGGTCGCTCGCGCTCTGGAGGTCGCTCTGCGAGGCGGTCGAGAGGTCGACCTCGATGTCCGAGGAGGCGCCGAAGCCGGAGGAGGCGGCGACGCTGATGTCCTCGGCCGAGGCGACGCCCGACAGCGCGTCGCGGACGTCCGCCTGCACGGCCTCCTGGTCGGCCGACTCATCGGTGGTGACGGAGTAGCGGATCGAGGTGCCGCCGCCGCCTCCCCCGCCGAACGCGCTCTGCAGGCCGCCGGAGGAGCCGACGGTGAGCTGGACGGTCTCGACGCCGTCGACGCCGAGGATCGCCGTGCTCGCCTGCTGCGCCGTCGCGTCCTGCGCGTCGAGGCTCTGGCCGACGGGGACCGTCTGGGTGACGGTGAAGGTGTCCTGCCCGCTGGAGCCGAGGAAGTTCGTCTTCATCAGCGGGTACAGCGCACCGGTCCCGACGAGCACGAGCAGCGCCAGGAGGACGGTGACGACCGAGTGCTTCAGCGTCCAGTGGATGATCGGGCCGTAGACCGACTGCAGCCCGCGCGCCCGGCGGCGAGCGGCGTGGGCGCCGTGGTGCGGGGCCTCGTCGACCGGCGCGGCGGTGTCGGCCGGGACGCCCGAGGCGGGTGCCCCTCCGGCCGCCGCGCGCTCCTCCGCGAGCGCCGCCTGCGCGGCCTGGCGCACCGCCGGCCGCTTCGAGGGGCGGAGGAACCAGTAGGCGAGCACCGGCACGATCGTCAGCGCCACCACGAGGGAGGCGAGCAGGGCGATCGACACGGTCAGCGCGAAGGGCCGGAACAGCTCGCCCGTGGTGCCGCCGACGAACGAGATCGGCAGGAACACCGCGACCGTGGTGATCGTGGAGGCGGTGATCGCGCCGGCGACCTCGCGGACGGCGACCGCGATGGTCCGGGCCCGGTCCTCGCCCGCGTCGAGGTGCCGCTTGATGTTCTCGATCACGACGATGGAGTCGTCGACCACACGCCCGATCGCGATGGTGAGCGCACCGAGGGTCAGGATGTTGAGGGTGTAGCCGGCCGTCTGCAGGCCGATGAAGGTGATCAGCACCGAGGTCGGGATCGAGATGGCCGTGACCAGGGTCGAGCGCACCGACAGCAGGAACAGCAGGATCACCAGCACGGCGAAGACGAGGCCGAGCGCCCCCTCCTGCGCGAGCGACGCGATCGACTCCTGGATGTAGGGCGCCTGGTCGAAGACCGGGGTGAAGGCTGCGTTGTCGCCGATCGACTCCTCGAGGTCCGGGAGCAGCGCGGCCACGCCGGTCGACACGTCGACGGTGTTCGCGGCCGGGAGCTTGGTGATCGAGAGGGTCAGGGCGGGCTGGCCGTTGACGCGCGAGATCGAGGTGACGGGGGCGTCGGTGACGGCGACGGTCGCGACGGAGCCGAGGGTGGTGACCGTCGGCTCTGCGGTCACGGCCGCGCCTCCCGCCGCCGCTCCGACGTCGGAGCCGCCGGCGGAAGCCCCGGCACCCGCGGAGGCACCCGCGCCCGCTGACGCACCGGCGCCGCCCGCACCCGCGGAGGCACCTGCGGACGGCAGCAGCGGCAGCGCCGCGATCGCGTCGGTCGAGTCGAGCTTGACGCCCGACTGCACCGAGAAGGTCGACCCGTCCTGGGTGATCTGTCCGCCCGCGACGAGCACGCCGTTCTGCTGCAGGGCCGAGCGGATGTCGCCGGTCGAGAGGCCGGCCGCGGCGAGCGCCGCGTCGTCCGGAGTGATCGTGACGCGCTGGGCGGTCTCGCCGACGAGCGCCGCCTCGCGCACGCCCTCGACCTTCTCCAGGTCCGGGATGACCGTGGTGCGCAGGCGCTCGGCCAGCGCGTCCGCGTCGCCGTCGCTCGACACGGCGAGCTGCAGCACCGGCAGGTCGTCGAGGGAGCCGGTGACCACCTGCGGGTCGACGCCGTCCGGGAGCGTGCTCTTGATCCGGTTGACCGCCTGCAGGATCTTCTGCTCGGCGGTGGCGAGGTCGGTGCCGTAGGTGAAGGACGCCGAGATGAGGGAGGAGTCCGTGGAGGACGTCGCGCTGGTCGTCTCGAGCCCCGGCACCCCCTGGATGGCGGTCTCGATCGGCGTCGAGACGTCGTCGTTGACCACCTCCGGAGCGGCGCCCGGGTAGGACGTGACGACGGCGAGCTGCGGGAAGGAGATCGACGGCGCGAGCTCCTGCTTGAGCCCGGTCAGGGCGACTCCGCCGAAGACGGCGATGACGACGGTGACGAGCGCGATGAGCGCCCGGTTCTTCATGCTGAGGACCGCGAGGAGATGCACCCTCCGAGTCTTCCATCAGCCGACTGAGTGTTGGGAGGGACGCGGCGTTCCGGGGCGCGCGACGGGGCGACCGGCGCCACCGGCCGGCCCCGGACGCCCTCAGCCCAGGCGGACCTCCGCCGTCGACGACCCGACGGGGAGGCTCACTGCAGCGCCCGCCCCGGCGCTCGAGAGCGCGAAGTCCCCGGCGAAGGCCCGGACGCCGACGCGCCCCTCGGCGTCCGTCCGGAGCACCGTCGGCTCGAGCCACCAGTCCCCGCGGATCCGCGAGCGCAGCGCCTCGTAGGCTGGCTTCGGGCTCCCGTCGCGGCGGAGGAACCCGCCCGGCGCTCCGAGCCAGGCGCCGGCGTCGTCGAAGCCCCAGTAGGTGATCGCCTCGACCGCCGGATGCGCGACCAGCGTCTCGTAGTGCCGCACCATCTCGTCCGCCTGCCGCGCCTCCCCCTCCGGGGTGGTCGGCCAGTCCTCGACCACGTGGTCGTTGAGGTCCTCGATCTCGGCGGGCATCAGCTCGCCCGAGACGAGGGTGGTCTCGGTCCAGTGCAGCGGCAGGCCGAAGCGCGCGAACCTGTCGCAGATCGCCGTGATCTGCTCCTCCCCGCGGAACCCCTGGTGCATGTGCGACTGCAGGCCGATCGCATCGGGCCGGATCCCGGCCTCGAGCACGTCCTCGATCAGCCGCTCGTACTCGGGCCCGAGGTCGAAGTCGTTCAGCACGAGCACCGGTCCGGTGCCGAGGCTGCGCGCCTCCGAGAAGGCCAGCTCGACCATGCCGACGCGTCCCTTCTCGCGGGCGAGGCGGGTGACGGCGTTCGTCACGCCGTCCGGCTCGTTCGCGAAGCGCGGCATGATGACGACCTCGTTGATCGCGTCCCAGGTGTCGATCAGCCCGGCGAAGGCGCCCACCTCCCGGCGGATGCGCGCGCGGAGGAGCTGCTCGGCCTCGTCCAGCGGCAGCGCGTCGAGCCACTCCGGCTTCACGTAGTGCCAGACCAGCGGGTGCCCCTTCAGCCGGACGCCGTCCGCGGCGAGCGCGCGCGCCTCGGCGAGCACCTCCTCCGTCGCGGTGCGGCCGCGCTCCGGCTCGAAGCGGCCCCAGTAGACGGGGAGCGTCGCCGTGTCGAACAGGTCGAGCCAGAGCCGGCGCTCCTCGGCGCGCGCGGGGTCGGTGCTCGGAGGGGTGCAGCCGAAGGCGAAGGCGTGGCGTCGCTGCTCGACCGTCACGTCGGCGTGGGCGAGCGGAGCGCCGTCGGCACCGAGGACGGTGACGAGGGCGTCGGCGAGACGGGGGCTGAAGTCGGTCATGCGGGGCCTCTCAGGCGGGGTGGCGCTCGTCGAGCGCCGTGTACTCGGATCGGGTGAGCGGGAGGACCGCTCCGTGCTTGGTGTCCTCGGGCAGGTCGAACTCCTCCGCGAGCTCCCAGCGGCCCGAGGCCGGGTCGGTGCTCGTGTAGGCGCGGTAGCCGTAGGGGCGGAGAGCGTACTGGTCGACCCAGAGCGACCAGCGCTCCTCGCGGTGGTGCCGGAAGACCAGCGGCCCCTCGATGCTCGGGCCGAGCTCCTGCCCGATCCCCCGGGCGACGGTGGTGAAGTCGTCCGCGAGGAGGGAGGAGCCGACCTGCTGGAACACCTGCATCGTGTCGGGGGCCTCGTCGTGCTGCTTGGCGAAACGGTGGACGGCCGTGCGCTCGATCAGCAGCGTCATGTCGATCACTCCGCCGGGCAGCCGCAGGTAGGTCTCGGGCTCGGTGAACGTGCGGAAGTCGCGCGTGCGGGAGAGCAGGATGCGACTGTCGCCCGTCTCGCCGGAGGCGGGGTCGCCGTCCTCGGCCAGCCCGGAGGACCAGTGCACAAGGAAGTCACCCGAGACCGGGTCGTAGACCGACTCCGGCGCCCAGGCCATGCCCGCGCCCTCGGGAGCGACGGCGACCGCTCGCGGCTCGGACCACTCGAGGAGGTCCGGGGAGTCCCAGACCACGAGGTCGCGGCTCCCCCGGTGCCGGTAGAGGTCCCAGTCCGGGCCCTCGGGCCGCCAGACGCGGAGATCGGTGGCGACGAGGTGGAAGCCCCGCGGCCCGCGGACGATGTGGGGGTCGCGGACGCCGCCCGTGCCGCCGGTCCACTCCAGCACCGGCCCGAGCGCGCGCCAGCGCAGCGGATCGTCGCCCCGGCTGAGCGAGAGGAAGATCTTCTCGCTGTGGCCGGTCCGGTCCTCCACGAAGTGGACCAGCAGGTAGCCGTACCCGTCGCACATGAGAGAACGATCTCACACGCTCGGCGGGCACTCCACCTCAGACCACGTCGGCGAGGTACCCCGGGTCGGCCGCCGGGTGCCGGGCGACCTGCGCCCACGCCGTCGCGAGCGCCTCCACGGCCCGGTCGGTCGCCTCGGGCGAGTAGCCGATCGGGATGCGGAGGAAGCGCTCGAAGGCGCCGTCGATCCCGAAGCGCGGGCCCGCGGTGATCAGCAGGCCCGCCGTCCGGGCGGCGAGCGCGAGCTGCGAGCTCGCCGGCCGGCCCAGGCCCACCCAGGTGGAGAGGCCGCCCGAGACCCGCGGCACGCTCCACTCCGGGATCGCGCGCGCCAGGGCCGCCTCGAGGTGGTCGCGGCCCGCGCGCAGCTGCGAGCGCCGCAGCTCCAGCACGCCGTCCATCCGGCCGAGCATGTCCGCGACCAGGAGCTGCTCCAGGATCGGCGTGCCGAGGTCGCTCGCCGAGCGCGCCAGCGCCAGCTTGCGGATCACCGCTCGCTCGGCGCGGATCCAGCCGATCCGGATGCCGCCCCACAGCGTCTTGCCGACGGAGCCGATCGAGAGCACCGTCCCCTCGGGCCCGTAGGCGGCGAACGGCAGCGGCGTCATCCGCCGGTCGATGTCGAGCTCGGCCGTCGTCTCGTCGGCGATGATCAGCGTGCCCTGCCGGGCCGCGGCGGCGATCGCCCGCTCCCGCAGCTCGGGGGCCATGGAGCGGCCGGTCGGGTTGTGGAAGTCGGGCATCAGGTAGGCCAGGCTCGGGCTCGTGCCGCGCAGCGCGGCGATCAGGCCCTCTCCGTCCCAGCCGTCCGCCCCGTCGACGTTCACCGGCACGAGCCGCGCGCCGGCCAGCCGGAGGGCCTCGTAGGCGTGCGGGTAGGTCGGGGCCTCGATCAGCGCCCGGTCACCCCGCGCGAGCAGCGTGCGGGCGACGAGCGCGATCGCGTGCTGCGCGCCGATGGTCACCATGATCTGGCCGGGCTCGGTGCGCAGACCCCGCGCTGTGTAGCGCTCGGCGATCGCGCGGCGCAGCACCGGCAGGCCGACGGTGTCGTAGGAGCCGGAGTCGAAGTGCTCGGGGGCCGCCTGCGCCGCGCGGGTGTACGCCTCGGCCAGCTCGGGGACGGCGGGCAGGGCCGCCTTGGTGAAGTCGAGGAAGTCCGGCGCGAGCGAGGGCACCGCGTGCACGGCCGCTCCCGGCAGGCGGGTGACGCTGCCGGAGCCGCGCACGCTGACGAGGTAGCCGCTGTCGCGCAGCTCGCGGTACGCGGCGGCCACGGTCGTGCGGCTGACGCCGAGGCGGGCCGAGAGCTCGCGCTCGGCGGGCAGGCGGCTGCCCGCGGGGATGCGGCCGTCGATCCCGAGGAGGCGGATCCGGTCGGCCAGCGCGAGGTAGGCGGGCCGGGTGCCGCGCTGCTCGCGCCAGTCGCCGAGGAGGGTCTGCAGGGCGCGCGCGCCGAAGTGGACATCAGCCATGCGTCCAAGGTAGCCGGATTGGACCGCGCGAAGAAGGCCAATGTCGCGCTGTGATGAGTCCATGACGCTCACCGCTCCCGTTGCCGCCGCCGCTCCCCCAGCGGGCCAGTGGCGCCTCCGACCCGTGCCGCGCCTGCTGGTGGGCCTTATCCTCTACGGATTCGCCGACGCGATGATGATCCGCGCGGCGATCGGCGTGGACCCGTGGACCGTCTTCGCCCAGGGGGTCGCGCACCAGACCGGGCTCGGGATCGGACTGCTCACGAACGTGATCGGCCTGCTCGTCCTGCTGCTGTGGATCCCCCTCCGACAGCGGCCCGGTCTCGGCACCGTGCTGAACGTGCTCGTGGTCGGCACGATGATCGATGTCGGGCTGCGCGTGCTGGCGACGCCGGAGGAGTGGTGGGCCCGCGGCCTGCTCTTCGCAGGCGGTCTCGTGCTGCTGGCGGTCGCGAGCGGGATCTACATCGGCGCCCGCCTCGGTCCGGGGCCCCGCGACGGACTGATGCTGGGCCTGCACACCCGCACGGGCCTGCCGATCTGGGTGGCGCGCTCGGGCGTCGAGCTCACGGTGCTGCTCATCGGCTGGGCCCTCGGCGGCGACGCCGGCCTCGGCACCCTCCTCTTCGCGGTGCTGATCGGGCCGCTCTGCTCGGTGACCCTGCCTCTGCTCGGGGTGCGGAGGCACGGACCCGCGCACGACGGACGCCCCGCCTCCCGGACCGGTTCCGGGAGGCGGGGCCTTCGCGATCGGATCGGCTAGCGCTTGGCCGCGATCTCCGCGCGCATCCGCGACGCCTCGTCGGAGTCCTGGATCGAGGCGATCCCCTCGGTGATCGAGGTGCCCGACGCGGGGGCCTCGTGCTCGTCCGCTCCGAGCGTGGTCTCGTCGAAGGGCGAGCGCCCGCCGAGGACCTCGCGGACCTGCACCATGTCGATCTGCTTGGTCCAGGTGCCCACGAGAAGGGTGGCGACCGCGTTGCCGGTGAAGTTGGTGACCGCGCGGGCCTCGGACATGAAGCGGTCGATGCCGACGATCACACCGACGCCGTTGACCAGGTCGGGACGGAAGGACTGGAGGCCGCCGGCCAGCGTGGCCAGGCCCGCTCCGGTGACGCCCGCGGCGCCCTTCGAGGCGATCATCATGAAGAGGAGGAGGCCGATCTGCTCCGGGATCGACATCGGCGCTCCGGTGGCCGAGGCGATGAACAGCGACGCCATCGTGAGGTAGATCGCCGTGCCGTCGAGGTTGAAGGAGTAGCCGGTGGGCACGGTGATGCCGACGACGGGCTTGGAGACGCCGAGGTGCTCCATCTTCGCGATCAGGCGGGGCAGCGCCGCCTCCGAGGAGGAGGTGCCGACGATGAGCAGGTACTCGCGGGCCAGGTACTTCATCAGCGAGAAGATGCTGACGCCGGTCACCAGGCGCAGCAGCAGGCCGAGGACGACGACCACGAAGATCGCGCAGGTGATGTAGAAGCCGATCATCAGGGTGGCGAGAGCGACGACCGCTCCCCAGCCGGTCTTGCCGACGACCGCGGCGATGGCGCCGAACGCGCCGATCGGGGCGACCCAGAGCACCATCGAGAGGATGCGGAAGACCAGGACCTGGAGCTGCTTGATCGCTCCGAGGATCGGCTGTCCCTTGGCGCCCATCTTCTGCAGCGCGAAGCCGACGAGCAGCGCGACGAAGAGGGTCTGCAGGATGCTGCCGTCCACGAGCGAGGAGAACAGCGAGACGGGGATGATCCCGAGGACGAAGTCGCTGGTGCTCTCGGCCTTGAGGTCGCTGGTGTCGTAGGTGGCGCTCGAGATATCGAGGCCCTCGCCCGGGTGCAGGATGTTGCCGACGACGAGGCCGATCGCCAGGGCGAAGGTCGACATCACGATGAAGTAGCCCAGCGCGAGTCCGCCGACCTTGCCGACCGTGGCGGCCTTCGCGATGGAGCCGATGCCGATGACGATGGTGCAGAAGATGATCGGCGCGATCATCATCTTGATCAGTCCGACGAAGGCCTTGCCGACGGGCTCGAGCGTCGCCGCGAAGGCGGGAGCGACGAGTCCGACCACGACGCCGGCGACCACGGCGATGATGACGGCGATGTAGAGCCAGTGGTTCCGGTCGATGCGCCGCCGGGTCTTCGGAGGGGTGACCGCGGGGATCAGCCGGTCGGACGGCGTCTGAGGCGTCTTCGCCATGGGGGTGTCCTTCTCTTCGTCGAGGTGAGGGGGTAGGACGATGGTGGCCCCGCCTCCGGAGCCCGGCACGGTTGCGTTCATACTGTTCACGGCGGGGCGCCCCGAGCGCTCGCTCACGAGGGAGTGGCATGGTCAGGACGCCGAGCGCACGCGGACCGCGCGGCAGCATCGCCGCGCGCCTGTTCGCCGTGCAGCTGCTGAGCATCCTGCTGATCGCCGCAGCGGCCGTCGCGGTGCTGGCCCTCGACGCGCGGAGCCGGGCGGGCGACGAGGCCGCCCAGCGGAGCCTCGTCGTGGCGCGGACGGTGGCCGACAATCCGTTCGTCCTCGAGTCGACGGCCGGCGCGGATCCCTCCGCGAGCCTGCAGCCGTACGCCGAGGAGGTCATGCGGGACACCGGCGTCGACTTCCTCACGATCATGGCCCCCGACCGCACCCGGTACACCCACCGCGACCGCGACCGGATCGGCCTGCCGTTCCAGGGCACGATCGAGCCCGCGCTGGAGGGGCGGACCTTCACCGAGACGTACACCGGCACGCTCGGGCCCTCCGTCCGCGCCGTCGCGCCGATCGAGGACGCCGACGGCGCGGTCGTCGCGCTCGTGTCGGCGGGCGTCACGCTCTCGGCCGTGGACGCCTCCTTCGCCGCCCGCGTGCAGGTCGTCGCGTGGGGCGCGCTCGGCGCGGTCGCGCTCGGCGCGCTCGGCTCGTGGCTCCTCGCCCGCTACCTGAGGCGGGTCACGGGCGGGCGGGGCCCGGAGCAGATGAGCCAGGTCTTCGCCTACTACGAGTCCGTCCTGCACTCGGTGCGGGAGGGGCTGCTGCTGGTCGACGACCGCGGCCGACTGGTGCTCGCCAACGACCACGCGCTGGAGCTGCTCGGGCTCGAGGGCGTGCGGACGCCGGTGCCGGTCGCCGAGCTCGACCTCCCCGTCGCCCTGCGCGAGCTGCTGCAGGACGACGAGCCCGTCTCGGACCGCCTGGTCGTGGCCCGCGAGCGGATCCTCGTGGTGAACGAGCGGCCCGCCGCCTCCCCCGGCGCCCGCCCCCTGGGCACGGTCGTCACGCTCCGCGACCGCACCGAGCTGCAGCGGGTGAGCGGCGAGCTGGAGTCACTGCGCACCCTCTCGGACGCGCTGCGCTCGCAGACCCACGAGTTCTCGAACCGCCTGCACACCATCGCGTCGCTGATCGAGCTCGGCCGGCCCGACGAGGCGCTCGCGTTCGCCGCCGGCGAGCTGAACCTCAGCCAGCGCCTGGCCGACCGGGTCCTCGGCTCCGTGCAGGAGCCGGTGATCGCCGCCCTGCTGCTGGGCAAGGCCGCGCAGGCCCGCGAGCGCGGCGTCGAGCTGCACTTCGAGACGCACCTCGAGCCCGGCACGCAGGGGCTGGAGCCCGGGGACCTCGTGACGGTGCTGGGCAATCTGATCGACAACGCCCTCGACGCGGCCGCCTCCTCCGCTCCGGACCGCGAGCCGTGGGTGGAGGTCTACCTCGGCCTCGCGGAGGGCGAGCTGGTGGTGCAGGTGTCGGACAGCGGCCCCGGAGTCGCGAGCGCCGCCGACGTCTTCGCGCGCGGCTACTCGACGAAGGAGTCGGACGGCTTCGGCCGCGGCATCGGCCTGGCGCTGGTGCAGCAGGTGGTGGAGCGGCTCGGCGGCTCGATCGAGGTCTCGCGCCACGTCGGCGCGGTGTTCACGGTGCAGCTGCCGCTGCCCGCGCGGGTGGCGTCGTGATCCGGGTGCTCGTCGTCGAGGACGAGCCTCTGACCGCGAGCGCCCACGCCGACTACGTCCGGCGGGTCGACGGCTTCGAGGTGGCCGCGGTCGCCGGCAGCGGCGCGGAGGCGATCCGGGCGCTGCGCGCGGACCCGGGCATCGCGCTGATCCTGCTCGACATGAACCTGCCGGACATGGGCGGCCTCGACCTCTGCCGGGCCGTCCGGGCGGCGGGCCTGGACGTCGACGTCATCGCGATCACCGCTGTCCGCGACGCCGCGAACGTGCGCGCCTCCGTCGCCGCCGGCATCGTGCAGTACCTGATCAAGCCGTTCGTCTTCAGCGCGTTCGCCGCCAAGCTCGCCAGCTACCGGTCGTACCGCGAGCGGATGCACGGCGCCGACGTCGCCAGCCAGCACGAGGTGGACGGGGCCTTCGCGGCGCTCCGCACCTCCAACGCCCCGGGTCTGGCCAAGGGGCTCTCGGCCCAGACCCTCGAGGCCGTCACCGCACTGCTGGGCCCCGTCGGCCTCTCGGCGGCCGAGCTCGCCACCCGCCTCGACATCTCGCGGGTGACGGCCCGCCGCTACCTCGAGCACCTCGCCGACTCCGGAGTCGCGGACCGCGCGCCCCGCTACGGCTCCCCCGGCCGCCCGCAGCTGGAGTACCGCCGCCGCTGAGCGCGCGTCAGGCGGCCTGCAGCGCGTCGGCGATCTCCTCCTCGATCAGGTCGTGGTTGATCGCCGCGCCCACGCGCAGCCCGTCGGCGGACGAGGCGACGACCTGAGCCATCGGCTCGACCAGCGAGCCCGCGGCGAAGACCCCGGCGACGCCGGTCCGGCCCATCGGATCGACGGCGAGGTGCCGCGCGACTCCCGACGGGTGGTCGGCGAGCTCGAGGCCGAGCCCCTCGGGGAGCCGCCCCTCGACCCGCGGGCCGACGACGAGCGCGTCGAGCTCGTGCCGCCGACCGTCGATCACCACGCCGACCAGGCGGTCGTCCTCGACGAGGACCCTCTCGACGCGGCCGGGCACCAGAGCGATCCCGCGGGCGGCCAGCGCCGCCGCCTCGTCGCCGGCGGGCGCGGGTGCGCCGTGGAGCAGGATCGACGTCCGGTCGCTGAGCTGCCGGAACATCTGCGCCTGGTGCCCGGCGAACGAGCTGCCGAGCACGCCGATCCGCCGGCCGCGCACCTCGAAGCCGTGGCAGTAGGGGCAGTGCAGGACGTCCCGTCCCCAGCGGGCGCCGAGCCCGGGGATCTCCGGCAGCAGGTCGCGGACGCCTATCGCGAGCAGGAGGCGGCGCGCGCGGAGGACCGTGCCGTCGGCGAGGGTCGCGGTCACGCCCTCGGGTCCCGCGGACGCGCGGACCGCCTCGCCCTCGACCACCCGGGCACCGTAGCCCTCGGCCTCGGCGCGCGCCAGGCGCACCAGCTCCGTGGGCGGGACGCCGTCGCGGGTCAGCACGTTGTGGGCACCGGGCGAGGGTGCGTTGCGTGGAGGTCCGCCGTCGACGACGAGGACGTCGCGGAGACTGCGGCCGAGGGCGGTGGCAGCGGCGAGGCCGGCGAAGGAGGCGCCGAGGATCAGGACGTCGGCGGGGGCGGGGACGGGCGGGCCGGTGGGGGCGTCGGTGGAGGTCTTGGGTCGATGCTCCGCCGCCCCGGGCTGGGCCGCGAGGATCCGTGCCGTTCCGGCATGCGGCGCGACCGCACGTGCCAGGATGGCGTCGTGCCCGAAACCCCGCCCGCCCCGTCCGACGACGAGATCGTCGCCGCCGTCGGGCCACGGCTCCGGCGCCTGCGCACCCGCCGCGACCGCACGCTCGCGTCCCTCGCGGCCGAGACCGGCATCTCGGCGAGCACCCTCTCGCGCCTCGAGAGCGGCGGCCGCCGCGCGACGCTGGAGCTGCTCCTCCCGATCGCCCGCGCCCTCGGGGCGCCGCTCGACGAGCTCGTCGGCGCCGCGCCGGAGGATCCCCGCGTGCACGGGCGGCCGGTGCGCCGGAACGGCATGGTCATCCAGCCGCTCAGCCGCGACGCGGGCGCGCTCCAGGCGTTCAAGCACACGCTCCCGGCCGGGCCGGTGACGGAGCCGGCGGAGCAGCGCGCGCACGAGGGCTTCGAGTGGCTCTACGTGCTGAGCGGGCGGCTCCGCCTGCGGCTCGGCGAGCACGATCTGGTGCTGCCGGCCGGCGAGGCCGCCGAGTTCGACACCCGGGTGCCGCACTGGTTCGGCCGCGCCGACGAGCAGCAGGTCGAGTTCCTCAGCCTCTTCGGCCGCCAGGGCGAGCGGATGCACGTGCGCGCGTCCACGCGCCGCTGAGCGCGGTCACGCCTCGCCGAGCACCTCGCGCGCGAAGCCCTCGGTGCGCGCCCGCAGAGTCGCGATCCGCTGCGCCCGCGCCGCCTCGAGGTCGAACCCGATGTAGGCCACCGACGGGCGCCGCCGCACGTTCACCGAGCACTCGAAGCGGGAGCAGACGAGCGTGCCGAGCGAGTCCCCCGCCCGCCCGGCCGCTCCGGCCTTCCGCGCCCCGAAGAAGACGACGTCGTTCGGGAGCTGCACGTCGCGGCACCACGAGCACTGCGCCCGCGAGCGCGGCAGGGCGTCGGCCTGGGTGAGCAGGACCCCGACGAGGCGCTCCTCCAGCGGCACGACGACGTAGGCGCGGCGGCCCATCCTCCGGTCGCGCCAGCCGAGATGGTCGATGACCGACCAGTCCAGCGCGTCGAAGTCCTTCGGCAGCGCGAGGTCGGCGACCTCCCTGCGGGAGGCGTTGACGAAGGACTCGCGGATCTCGGTCTCGGTCAGTGGCTGCATAGCGCTTCCGAGCCTAGGCCGGGATCAGCCCAGGTGGGCGACGGCCTCCTTCGGAGCATGGGCGAGGAACTCCTCCTTCTTCACCCGGATCATCGCGACGGCGACGACGGAGGCGACGACCAGCCCGATCGCGGCCGCGACGAAGACCGCGGAGTAGCCGTCGACGAAGGCGACCGGCGACTGCTGCTCACCCGCGACTCCCGCGTAGAGGGTCGTGAAGATCGACAGCCCGATCGAGCCGCCGATCTGCATGGCGGCGTTCGCGGTCGCTCCGGCGGCACCGGCGTCGTGGGCCGCGACTCCGGTGAGCGCGAGGTTCTGCAGCGGCACGAAGACCATCGCCATGCCGATGCCCAGGAGGATCAGCGCGGGCAGCACCTCGAGGAGGTAGCCGCCGTCGGGGGTGATGCGGCTCAGGTAGAGGAGCCCGGCCGCCGCGATCAGCGGGCCGACGATCATCAGCACGCGCGGGCCGATGCGCGGCAGCAGCTTGGCGGCGACTCCGGCGACGATCATGATCGTCACCGTCATCGGCAGATTGGCCAGGCCCGCCTCGAGCGGCGGCAGGCCCAGGACCAGCTGCAGGTGCAGGGTCAGGTAGAGGGTGGAGCCGATCATCACGCTGCCGACGATCGCCTGGACCAGGAAGGCTCCGCCGCGGACGCGGTCGGCGACGATGCGCAGCGGCAGCGACGGGTGGTCGGAGCGGGCCTGGATCCGCACGAAGAGGGCCAGCAGCAGCACGCCGACGAGGAGGAAGCCGAGGGTGTCGACGCGGAGCCAGCCCTGCTCGGCGAGGGTGAAGCCGTAGACGACGCTCGCGAGCCCGAGCGCGACGGTGATCGTCCCGGCGACGTCGAAGCGGTTGCGCCCCTCCGCGCGGCTCTCGGTGACGAGCAGCTGGCCGGCGATCGCGCCGACCACGACGACGGGGACGTTGACGAGGAGGCACCAGCGCCAGTCGGCGAACTCGGTGAGCAGCCCGCCCAGCACGAGGCCGACGGCGGCGCCCGCTCCGGCGACCGCTCCGAAGACGGCGAAGGCCGTGCCCCGCTCGCGGCCGGAGGGGAAGGAGACGGTGAGGAGGGCCAGAGCGGCCGGAGCGAGCAGCGCGGCGAAGGCGCCCTGCAGCCCGCGGGCGGCGATCAGCTCGGTACCCGAGGTGGCGAGGCCGCCCCAGGCGGAGGCGGCGCCGAAGCCGATCATGCCGATCAGGTAGGTGCGCTTGCGGCCGGTGTAGTCGGCGATGCGGCCGCCCAGGAGCAGGAGCGCGCCGAACGCGAGGGCGTAGGCGGTGACGACCCACTGGCGCTCGACGTCGGTGAGGCCGAGGTCGGCCTGCGCGGCGGGGAGGGCGATCGTGACGATGGTGCCGTCGAGCACGACGACGAGCTGCGTGAGCGCGAGGATCACGAGCACCCACCAGCGGCGGGCGGAGGAGGGAGCGGACGGGGAGGGCATGGCGGCCTTTCACACGGAGCGGAGCGGGACCGGCGGGTCCGGATCCGAGCCGCGTCATCGGGGCCGAACCACCCCAACCAGTTGGTTGGGCGAAGAAGAGTGTATCGTTCGAGCGCCCGGAGGTGAACCATGGAGCCGACATCCGATGCGGCGCTGCCCGCACGCGAGCGGATCCTCCGCGCGGCCTCCGTCGAGTTCGCCGCCCACGGCTTCGCGGGCGCCCGGGTCGACCGTGTGGCCGCGGCGGCGGGTCTGAACAAGGAGCGGCTCTACGCCTACTACGGCGGCAAGCGCGGCCTGTTCGTCGCGACCGTCGTCGAGGCGCTCGGCGCTCTCGACGAGACGCTCCTCGCCGAGGCGGCGGACCTCCCCGACCTCGCGGGCCGCATGTTCGACCATGTGTGGGAGCACCCGGAGTTCCTGCGCCTGCTCACGTGGGCGCGCCTGGAGGGAGCCGGCGTCTGGGAGGAGGCCGGCGAGCAGCTCGGCGGGGTCCCCGCCCCCGAGGCCCGGGTCCTCGAGTGGCAGCGCACCGGCGTCGTCGACGCGAGCTGGTCCGCCGACGACCTCTTCATCGCCCTCCTCGGCCTCTGCGAGATCTGGCACCTCACCCCCTTCGCCTCCCGGGGCGGGGAGGAGACGCGCGACCGCCGCCGCGCCTTCGTCGTGCACGTCGCGCAGCTGGTGGGCGCACCGCGCTGAGGCCGACCCCTCCCCCGGCAACGGAAGCGACGTCGGCATCGTCCGATCCGGACACGGTGGACGGGGCGGCTCATCCCTCCGAGCCGGAACCCGACGGATCGGAGGGGACTGGGAGGTCCCGCGGATCCGGCTTCGGGACGACCCCTTCATCACCCGGAAGGACCGCGCCCGCCGCGCGCTGAGCCTCGTCCTCGAGGAGGAGTGATTCGAAATCGCCGGGCGCACACGGCATCTCCGCCCCGATCATGTACATCTCCTCGACAGCGCCGGTGACGAAGCTCGCCCGCAGCACCGGTCCGCCCTGCCCGTAGACCGTCGGGCGCGGAGTCGAATCGGTCACTCTCACCGTCATCCCCAGCGACTCCCAGTAGTCCGCGACCTTCCGCGCATCCCCCTCGACATCGGTGCCCGCCGGAGCCCACCAGTCGTAGCTGTAGCTCGCACCGCTCACCCGGTCGCCGGGGCCGCACACATCGGGCCTGGCCGCGCCGCTCCGCGGCCACCACCCCTCCACATCGAGCCGCCCCGCGGAGTCCCGCACGAACTCCACCACCCGGTCCCGACCCTCCCGAGGACTCATCGTGCTCACCGGTCTCGCCTCCTTCTCCGTTGCACAAGCGGTCATCGACATCACGAGCAGAGCGGCGACGGTCAGCGAGACGCCCGTCCGCTGAGGAGAGCCTCTACCCGCCATGGGAGGCTCCCACGACCGCCTTCTGGAAGGCGGTCGGTCCGAGCGGCCGGTTCTCGGTCAGCAGGTCGAGTCGCCGGGAGACGGCCCACGCCGCGTTCTGCAGGGACTCGGTGTTCGTGTCGAGGTACCCCGCGAGATCGCCGTCGTCGCTCTTCAGCGCAGCGTGATCCGTCACGATCCTCCCGGCGTCGCCTCCGGTCTCGACACCGAAGACGCGCGCGCCGAAGTCCTCGTCAGCGGGATCCGTGTGGTGGTTCCAGCTGAAGGCGCGGCCCATCCACGCGGCCTCGTCGCCGCTCTCGGTCTCGCCGAGGTACTTGTCCCGCGCCTGCCCCGCGAAGACGGATTCCGCGTGCAGGTCGCTCGCCTCGTCGACGCTGTCCGGGAGGCCGGCCGAGCCCAGCGTCACGACGACCCCGAGCTCGACGTCCGAGCGCGAGGCGGCGACGGCCATGACGGTGCTGCCGTAGGAGTGGGCGACGACGTTCGGCTTCGGCAGGTCGTCGCCCCTGACCGCGGAGAGCCCCTGGACAGCCGAGGCGAGTGCGGCGCCGCCGGCGACCGCCTGGTTCGAGGTGAGGACGTCCATGCCGTTCCCGCCGAGCCGCGCCATCGGCGGGGTCTCGTAGCCGATCCAGGAGACGACGGCGCTGCCGGGCGGGAGGAGCGACTGCAGATTCTGCGACGCCTTCGTCCATCGGGTCATGCTCTCCGTCGTCTGTCCCATCCCGGGGACGGCGTAGGTGACGTTCGTGGCGGTGTCGGGATCGCCGATCGAGACGGCGGCGAGCGGAGGCTCGTCGGCGGTCAGGGAGATGAGGAAGCGCGGGTCCTGACCGAGACCGCGCCGGAGCGATGCCCGCACGTCCCTCAGCGCCACCAGCTGCGACTCCACCGCCGCGAGTCGCTCCCCGTCGCCCGCCTTCCCGCGCAGGCCCGCCGCCTCGCTCCTCAGCGCCACGATCCGCGCCCTCAGCGCCCTCTCGTTCGCCCTCACCCGGGCGCGGTAGGGAACACCCTCCAGATTCCCGATCACCCCGGGCAGACCGGCGACCAGCGCCTCCTGCTGCGGCGAGAAGCGCGCGCCGTCCGTGGAGTCGAGGCTCCGCCACCAGTCGTTCACGAGGGTCGGAGCCAGTCGCCCGAGGCGCGCCGCGAGGTCGGGCGACGCCGCCAGGAGTGTCGCGAGATCGTCGGACGAGAGCGCCGCGAGGGAGTCGAGCAGGCTCCGGCCGCCCCGGGGCCGCGCCAGGGTGCCGACGGCGTCGAGGACCGGAACGGAGAGCGCCGCTCCCCCCGCGGCGGTGAAGGCCAGGGAGATCTGCTCGACCCAGGTCGCGTCGGCCGCACCGATCGACAGCAGCTCGCGGAAGCCCCGGAGCACCGAGAAGGACTCGACCGGCGCCCACGAGCAGCGGTTGCCGAAGGCTCCCCAGGCGGCCATCAGATCCTGGAGCCGGGAGCGCATCGCCTCGTCCGCCTGCCGGGTCTGCGAGACGAAGACGTCGAGGCGCTCGGGGTCGGCGGAGGTCATGCCTCCCGCGACTGGGCCGCCCGGGGACGTGCGGGGCACCGACCGGGGGGAGAACAGCGCACGGATCGGCGGAGGCACGACCGGCCGATCGGACGGCGGCCGGTCGACGACCTCCTCGACTCCCGCCGCGAGGGCCGCGACCGGATCGAGGCGGCGCTGCTGCTCGCGCTCGTCCGCCCGCCGCTGCCAGGCCGCGTACTCCTCCCGGCGCCGACGCTCCTCCTCGGCCTTCCGTGCCACGAGCCGAACCGTGTCGGCGAGCTCGTGCAGCTCGGCGCTCAGCCGACCGCGATTCTCCCTGTCGCAGACGCAGACCCGGCGGAACAGCTCGGCGTACGCGCCGCGGAACTCGCCCAGCGCGTACTCGGCAGCGACGGACCTCAGCAGCCCCTGGGAGGCGAGCGCCTCCGCCGCCTCGTCCGAGGCGCGGACCAGCTCCGCCGCTGCTGCGTGGTCGAAAGAGAACAGGGTCATCGCCTCCTGAGTGAGAACATCTCAGGAAATGTAGAACGGCCACGACGCCGTCGGCACCGGGTGGCGCGAGACGGCACGCGGTCAGCGCGCCCGCGCCGCGTCCGGCGGCCCGCACGCAGAAGTGGCGCGGACCCCGTCGGTCCGCGCCACTCGTCCAGATCATGCGGGTCACTCCGCCGCGGTCAGCCGCTCCAGGTATCCCGCGAACGCACGCAGGTCCTCCTCGGGCCAGGCGCTCAGCGCCTCCTGCATCCGCTGCCGCTGACGGCCGCCGAGGTCGCGCATCCGCTCGCATCCGGCCGCGCTGAGCGAGAGGAACCGCGCTCGGCCGTCGGCGGGATCGGAGGTCATCTCGACCAGGCCCAGCTCGGCGAGCTGGCGGGCCTGGCGGCTGATCGCGCTGCGGTCGACCCCGAGCCGCTCCGCCGCGGCGCCGGAGTGGACCGGACCGCAGCGCTCGAGGATCCGCAGCAGCCGCAGTCCGAAGGGCGGCAGCGCCGGGTCGATCGACGCCGCCGCGTCCCGGACGGCGAGGCGCACCTGGACGGCGAGCACGGTGATCTGCTCCTCGACCTCGTGCAGCGCCTCGGCCGAGGGCGCGGCGGCGGGCATCAGGAGCGCTCGATCACGTCGACGGAGCCGGTGGGAGCGGCGTGGCGTGCGTGCCCGACCGGCTCCTCCTGCCGCTCGTCGTCGGCGTGGCGGCCGTGTCCGGCGGGAGTGGCCTCGCGACCCTCCCGGGCGTGCGTCGCGTCGTCCGTCCGCCGGGCCTGGCCGACGGGGCGGAGCGCCGCCTGGCCGTCCGAGGCGGCGATGAGGGCGTCCTCCGCGGCCTGCAGCGGAGTGGTCGGCTCCGCCTTGAGCTGCACCGCGTTCTTCGAGCCGAGACTCACGTTGGGCAGGAGGACGACGGCGATCAGCGTGACCACGGCGAGCGGGATGCTGTAGAGGAACACGTCGCCGACGCCGATCCCGTAGGCGCTCTCGACCACGACGCGCACGGCGTCGGGCAGGGTGGCCGGCTGCGGGATCGTGCCGCTGCCCAGCGCCTGCGCGGCGAGAGCCTGGTCGGCGGGAGCGAGCCCCGCGATGCCGGTCTTGATGCGGTCGGCGATCACGGTGCCGAGCATCGAGCCCAGGACCGAGACTCCGACGGTGCCGCCGAGGCTGCGGAAGAACGTGACCGCGCTGGTCGCGACGCCGAGGTTCTTCACCTCGATCGAGTTCTGCACCACCAGGACGAGGTTCTGCATCAGCATGCCCAGGCCGGCGCCGAGGACGGCCATGTAGATCCCGACGAGGACCAGGTCCGTGTCGTAGCGGAGGGTGCTGAGGAGGGAGGTTCCGATCACGGCGAGCACGCCGCCGCTGATCATGATCGCCTTCCACTTGCCGGTGCGGGAGATGATCCCGCCGAAGATCGTCGACGCGATCAGCAGGCCGGCCATCATCGGGATGGTGAGCAGGCCCGACTGGGTCGGCGTGGCTCCGCGGGCCAGCTGCATGTACTGCGCGAGGAAGACGGCGACGCCGAACATCGAGACGCCGACCGAGATGCTCGCCACGACGGCGAGGCTGAAGGTGCGGTTCTTGAACATCCCCATCGGGATGATCGGCTCGGCCACGGTGAGCTCGGTGATCACGGCGGCGATCAGCAGCACGACGGCACCGCCGACCATGACCGCGGTCTCCCACGAGGCCCAGTCGAAGTTCTTGCCGGCGAGGGAGACCCAGATCAGCAGGAGCGAGACACCGCCCGCGATGAGCACGGCGCCGAGGTAGTCGATCCGCACCTTGCGCTTCGGGTGCGCGGGGAGGCGGAGGGTCATCTGGAGGAGGACGATCGCGACGATCGCGACGGGCATCGCGATGAAGAAGTTCCAGCGCCAGCCGAACGCGTCGGTCACGACGCCGCCCAGGAGCGGGCCGCCGACGGTGCCGATCGCCATCACGCCGCCGAAGAGGCCGGCGTACTTGCCGCGCTCACGGGGGCTGATGATGTCGGCCATGATGATCTGGCTCAGCGCGGCGAGTCCGCCGGCGCCCAGGCCCTGGAACACGCGGAAGACGATCAGCATGTTCGTGTCCTGCGAGAAGCCGGCCAGAGCGGAGCCGATGACGAACAGGCCGAGGGCGAGCTGGATCAGCAGCTTGCGGTTGAACAGGTCGGCGAACTTGCCCCAGAGCGGAGTGGAGACCGTGGTCGCGAGCAGGGTCGCGGTGACGACCCAGGTGTAGGCGTTCTGGTCGCCCTTGAGGTCGGAGATGATCCGGGGCAGCGAGGTCGACACGACCGTGCCCGCGAGGATCGAGACGAACATGCCCAGCAGCAGGCCGCTGAGCGATTCGAGCACCTGGCGGTGCGACATGGCGCCGTCCGGCCCGGCGGGGGCGTGCGGCGCGGTGGTTCCGCGCGATGCGGCGCGGTGTTCGGGGTGTGACATGGGCTCCTCTTCATCACGGCGGCGGTTCTAGTTGACTGCGATCAACTATTGACCGAGAGCAACTATATAGCCGGGCGTCACGAATCTCCAGTGGCACTCTGCTGCCGTCCAGGCGCCGCTCCGGCCGCGCCTATCCTCGGAGCATGGACAACATCGATCGGAAGATCCTCGATCTGCTGCGCCAGAACTCCCGCGCGGGCTACGGCGACATCGGCGGCGTGGTCGGGCTCTCCGCCTCCGCGGTGAAGCGCCGCGTCGACCGCCTCGTGGCCGACGGCGTGATCCGCGGCTTCACGATCAAGGTCGACCCCGCGGTCGACGGCATGGCCACCGAGGCCTACGTCGAGCTCTTCTGCCGCGGCACCGTCGCTCCGGACGAGCTCCGCCGCATCCTCTCCGCGGTCCCCGAGGTCGTCGACGCGGGCACGGTCACCGGCTCCGCCGACGCGATCGTCCACATCCGCTCGCGCGACATCCCCAGCCTCGAGCTCGCCCTCGAGAAGGTCCGCATCGCGCCCAACGTCGACCACACGCGCTCCGCGATCGTCCTCTCCCGCCTCATCCAGCGCAGCGAGGCCTGACGGATCGCGCCACCTCCTCGACGCGCGTCGCGACCGCCTGGTACTCCATACCTGTATGGTGAATCCAGGAGGGCGAGCATGAGCGACAGGGAACAGGCCGGTACGGCGGCACGACGCAGACGGCGCATCTGGCTGATGCTGCCGGCTCTGTTCGTCGGCGTCCTGGCCGGGCACCTCGTCGCGACCGCGGTGGGCGCCGAGGATCCGTGGGACGTCGTGGTCACCGCCGCCGTCGCGGCAGCGGTGGCGTCCGTCGTCCTCGCCCTCGTCGACCGGCGGCGCTGAGCCCTCCCTCCTGGATCGGAATCCGAGGGAGGGAACGACGATGGAACGACAGAGGACGAGCACGGCACTGGTCGCGGCGGCGGCCGCTCTGCTGGCGGTGCCGCTGTTCACAGCGCAGGCCGCGCACGCCGAGCCGGCGAGGCAGGAGACGAGCAGCCGGGTGCACCTCGAGGCACGGGGCGGATCGGCGTCGACGGTGACCTTCGACGTCACCGACGGCACGCGGATCGTCGAGCTGGCGGGCGGCGGGGTCGGCTTCACGGACGGCGCCGAGACGTCCGACGCACTCCCGGAGAGGATCGACGTCGGACGCGGCCGCACCGTGTCGGGCCACTGGTCGATCGACGACTCCGACACGCTCACCTTCCACTTCGCCCCGGACTCGGCGTCCCGCTCGGCGGTGGGCGGCCTGCACCTGAACAGCGACTGGAGCTCGCCCGAATGGGGCCACTGCGTCGCCGGGAGCGGCGTCAGCGGTGCCGCGACCGGCGGGGTGATCGGCGCGATCTCCGGTCCCGGCGCGATCGCCTCCGCGACCGGCGGGCTGCTCGCGGGGATCATCGGCGGAGCGATCACCTGCTGAGCGCCGCCTCCTGAACGACCCGGATCAGGCGGGCGCGTCCGCTGCGGTGTGGACGCGCCCGCCGCCGATCCAGGTGCCCAGCACCCGGGTGTCCCCGATCGCCCGGGGGTCGCCGGCGAAGGGGTCCCGGTCCAGCAGGGCGAAGTCCGCCGCGAGTCCCACGGCGATCGAGCCCGACTCGCCGTCCAGGCCGTTCACCCACGCCGAGCCGGCCGTGGAGGCGGAGAGGGCGGTGGCGAGGTCGAGGCGCTGCTCCGGGAGGAACACCTCCTCGCTCCACCCCGGCTCGCGCTCGGACGGCGCCGAGAGCCGGTTCACCGCGACGTGGATCGCGGCGAGCGGGTCGGGCGTCGACACCGGCCAGTCGCTCCCCGCGGCGAGCACCGCGCCCGAGCGGAGCAGGTCGCCGAAGGGGTACTGCCACGAGCCGCGCCGCTCACCGAGGAACGGCAGCGTCAGCTCCACCATCTGCGGCTCCAGCGAGGCCCACAGCATCTGCAGGTTGGCCGCGACGTCGAGCGCACGGAAGCGCGGCAGGTCGTCCGGATGCACGACCTGCAGGTGGGCGAGGTGGTGGCGGTTGCCGCGGCGCCCGTTCGCCTGGATCGCCCGCTCGACCGCGTCCAGGCACTCGCGTACGGCACGATCGCCGATCGCGTGGAAGTGCACCTGGAACCCGGCCGCGTCCAGGAGCGGCACGGTCTCGTTCAGGAGGCGCGGGTCGACCATCGAGAGGCCGTCGCCGTGACCGTGGCCGCCGTGCCCGTCGAGGTAGGGCTCGAGCATCGCCGCCGTGAAGTTCTCGGCGACCCCGTCCTGCATGATCTTGACGGTCGTCGGCGCGAAGCGGTCGGCGGCGAGCGCCGCGCGCCGCTCGACGAGCTCCGGGATCTGCTCGACGCCGCGGCCCCGATCCCACCACAGCGCACCGCGGACGCGCCCGGTCAGCTCGCCGCTCAGCGCCGCTAGGCGGTACACCGGACCGGGATCGCCCACATCGCCGTAGGAGCCGATGATCGCGTCCTGCCACGCCGTCACTCCGAACGAGTGCAGGGTCTCCTGCCCGAGGAGCAGCGCGCGGTGGAGCTCGTCCGCGCTGGCGGGCGGGAGATGGCGGCGGACCGCGTCCATCGCCCCCTCGTGCAGGGTCCCGGAGGGGGTGCCGTCGGCCAGGCGCTCGATGCGGCCGTCGGCGGGGTCCGGCGTCGTGCGGTCGATCCCCGCGAGGCGCAGTGCGGCGGAGTTGACCCAGGCGCCGTGCCCGTCGGCGTTGGTGAGGAAGGCGGGCCGGTCAGGGACGACCGTGTCGAGCTCGCGGGCGGTCGGGGTGCCTCCGGGGAAGTCGGGCAGGTTCCAGCCGCCGCCGAGGATCCACTCCGCTCCGCTCTCCCGAGCCGCGTACCCGGCGACCGTCGCCAGGTGCTCGGCGGGCGACCCTCCCGCTCCGAGCCAGCAGCGCAGCAGCGCGGCGCCGCCCCAGACCGGGTGCACGTGGGCGTCCTGGAAGCCGGGGACGAGCATCCGGCCCTCGAGGTCGACCACCTCGGTGCGCGGCCCGATCAGGTCGGAGGCGTCGGCGCCGACCGCGACGATCCGCCCTCCGACGACAGCGACGCCGTGCGCTCGGGAGCGCACGGCGTCGGCGGTGAAGACGGCGCCGCCGGTCAGGACGAGATCGGCGGCGCTCACGGGTTCAGAAGCCCGCGGGAGCGAAGGCCTGCGTCATCAGGGAGAACAGCGACACCGTCCAGCCGATCGCGATGAGGAACGACACGACCACGACGCCGAGGAAGACCCAGAGCGGGAGGAGGCCGCCGCCGGTCACGCGCTTCACGACCACGCTGCGGCCGATCACGTAGACGTAGGGAGCGGCGAGGAAGGCCCACGCCCAGTGGAACGGACGCTGCAGGCCGGCTCGCTTCAGCTGGCGCCAGTCGAGGAAGGCGAAGACGACCTCCGCCGCGTAGATCAGGAAGCCGACGACCTGGAGCACGCCGAGGCCGACGAGGTAGGCCGTCGACATCCCCATCGAGGAGCTCGGCCCGTAGGTCGAGGCCATCGACGAGTCGACGATCGCGCTCGGCGGGAGGAGGAAGATCGACAGCGCCGAGAGCAGCGGCAGGAGGACCACCACCCAGATCCACGGGGTGGACGTGACGATGCTCGTGTCGCGCTGCTGCACGGGTGCTCCGGGAGCCGCTGCGTAGGCCGGGTACTGCGGCTGCTGCTGGCCGTAGGGCTGCTGCGGCTGCTGGCCGTAGGGCTGCTGGCCGTACCCCTGCTGGCCGTACTGCTGGGGAGCCTGCTGGCCGTAGCCCTGCTGCGGCTGCTGCTGGCCGGAGGGCTGCTGCGGCTGCGGCTGGCCGGAGGGCTGCTGCGGCTGCGGCTGCTGACCGGCGCCCTGCTGGCCGTAGCCCTGCTGCCCGTAGCTCTGCTGCGGGTCGGCGGACGACGGCTGCTGCGGATACTGACCCGAGGCCGACTGCCCGTAGCTCGTCGCCGCTCCGCTCGACGTCTCCCCGTAGGCGGGACGCTCGGCGGGCGGCGCGGGCGGAGTCGGTGCGGTCGGCGGAACGGGAGTCGCGGCGGCCTGCGCCGACCCGCTCTCGGCCGGGGCGGTGGGAGTGGCCGCCGGCGCGTCGCGGAGCGACTCCGTCCAGCCGGTCCCGTCCCACCAGCGCTGACGGGACGAGCCCGCCGGGTCCGGGTACCACCCGGCGCGGGGTCCGGAGGCCTCGCCGCCCGTGCTCGCGCCCTGGTCCGTGCCGGTTCCGTTGTCGTCCGTCATGGCGTCCTCCACTCCCCTCCGGGCGTCTGCCCGCGATCTCGGACCACCGTAGCGCCGCGACACGATGCATGGCCTGAGGGCGGGCTGATCGCGCGCTGTCCGAGCGCTGTCCGCTCCGGCAGACGCCGGAGGCCGCCGACCGCCAGGATGGACGCATGCCCCACCTCCTCCGAGCCCGCGCCGCCCTCTTCGACATGGACGGGACGCTCGTCGACTCGACGGCAGTCGTCGAGACCATCTGGGGCGCCTTCGCCGAGCGCTTCGCTCTCGACCACGACGCGGTGCTCGGCGCCGTTCACGGTGTCCGCGCCGCCGACAGCGTCCGCCGCTTCGCTCCGGCCGGCAGCGACGTCGACGCGATCGTCGCGGAGCTCGACGCGTACGAGCTCGAGCACACCGAGGGCACCGTCGAGATCCCCGGCGCGACGGCGTTCCTCGCCTCACTCCCCCGCGAGCGCGTCGCCCTGGTCACGTCCGCGAGCCCGGCACTGGCGGCCGCCCGTCTGGCCGCGGCGGGCGTCCCCTCCCCCGACACCGTCGTCACCGCCCACGACGTCGCGAACGGCAAGCCTGCTCCCGACGGCTACCTCGCCGCCGCGGCCCTTCTCGGCGTCTCCCCCGAGGACGCGCTGGTGTTCGAGGACGCCGAGGCCGGCATCCGGGCGGGTCTGGACGCCGGCATGCGCGTGATCGTCGTCGGGAGCCACGAGAGTGCGAGCACCCGGGGGCTGCCCCGGATCGCGCACTACTCCGACGCGCGCGCCGCGCTCGAGGGCGACGAGCTCGTCGTCACCCTCGGCGGGCCTCAGTAGCGGATCGCGTCGATCACCTTCACCCGCACGGCGACGATCGCCGGCACCAGGCCCGCGAGCGCGCCGACGAGGGTCGCCGCCCCGAGCCCGAGCAGCGCCGCCTCGGCCGGGAAAGGCGGGATGTCGGCGATCCCGTTGTCCTGCACGAAGGCCACCGTCCACGGGTTGGTGACGAGGATGACCGCGATCGTCACGCCGACCACTCCGGCGACCACGGTCGCCACGACGCTCTCCATCATGATCGAGAAGAAGATGCGGCCGGAGGAGGCGCCGAAGCTGCGCCGGATGCCGATCTCACGGATCCGCTGCCGGACGGTGACCAGGGCGATGTTGAGCAGTCCGAGCGCGCCGAGCGCCAGCACCAGGCCCGCCACGCCGCCGATCACCCAGGTCAGCACGCCGAAGGGGTCGGAGTCGTAGACCAGGTAGTCCTGCCGGTCGACCGACACCTCGAAGTCGGATCCCAGGGCGCCGGCCACGTCGCGCTCCACCGCCGCGGCGAGGGGCTCGGCCAGGTCGAGCGGCACCCACATCTCGTAGTTCGGCACGCCCTGCCCGCCGTACTGCGGGTCGGCGTCGCGGGCGACCGCCGGGTAGGCGTCCGCGAGCATCATCATCGACGGATCCGTCTCGAACTGCGAGGAGGGAGTCACGCCGACCACCACGCCCGTGACGTCGCGCTCGGAGCCGAGCAGGGTGACCACCGGGTGGGTGCGCAGATCCGGGCTCCCGATCCGCTCCCAGAAGCGCTCGTTGACGACGAGGGCGGGAGCGAGGCGCTGGGAGTCGCGGGCGGTGAACCAGGAGCCGTCCACGATCTTCAGCCGGTGCATCTCGGCGAAGGGCTGGTCGACCGCCTGCACCGCGACGTCGACGGCGCCGTCGGCGAACTGGACGCGCGCGCTGCCGTAGGTCGAGCGGCTCGCGTAGGTGATGGAGTAGCGCTCGAGCGCACCGGTCCACGCGGCCTGGAGTGCGTCGGCATCCACCTCGGCGGTGCCGGTACCGGAGGGGTAGGCGGAGAGGAAGAGGCTCGCCGGGCGCCCGCTGGAGCGCTCGGCCTGCTCGATGCTGGCCTGGCGGGCGATGCCACCGGCGGCGACGACCGCGGTCAGGGCGGCGACGGCCACCGCGACTCCGATCAGCGAGAGCAGCACGCGGCCGCGGTGGATCCGCAGCTCGGTCCACGCCTCGACGATCGCGCCGGCGATCCCGACGAGCGCGCGCATCAGAGGACCACCCCCTCGGCGACGGGGCCCGCATCCGCGGTCGAGCCCAGGCGGCCGTGGTCGAGCCGGTAGTGGCGCTCGGCCCGCGCCGCGATGGCCGGGTCGTGGGTGATGGTGACCAGCGCGGAGCCGGACTCGCGGGCGATCTCGTCGAGCAGGCCCATCACGCTCTCGCCGGTGTCGGTGTCGAGGGCGCCCGTCGGCTCGTCGGCGAGGATCAGCCGCGGTCGGCGCACCAGGGCGCGGGCGATCGCGATCCGCTGCTGCTCGCCGCCGGACATGCGCCCGGGCATCGAGTCCACGCGGTGCCCGAGGCCGACCCGCTCCAGCATCTCGGCCGCGAGGTCGCGGCGGCGCCAGAACTCCGATCCGGTCGCGTAGAGCAGCGGCGTCATCACGTTCTCGCGGGCGGTCCGCCCCTCCAGCAGGTTGAACTGCTGGAAGATGAAGCCGATGCTGCCGCCGCGGATGCGCGCGCGGGCCCGCGAGGACAGGGTCTCGGTGGGAGCACCCTCGAGCAGCATCCGCCCCTCGGTCGGCTCGTCGATGAGTCCGAGGATGTTGAGCAGCGTCGACTTGCCGGAGCCGCTGCGCCCCACGACCGAGACGTGGTCGCCCTCGCCCACCTCGAGATCGACGCCGTCGAGGATCGTCAGCGGCGGTGCATCGGGCAGCGGGACGACCTTGCGGATCCCCTCGAGCCGGAGGATCGTCACGAGCAGAAGACCGAGCCGTCGGGCTGCGCGATGCAGTCGCCGCCCAGCTGGACGTCGGGAGCAGCCTCCTCCGCGCCCGGCACGAACTGCAGGAGCTCGGCGCCCTCCTCCACTCCGCCGGTGATCTCGACGGAGCTGCCGTCGGTGAGTCCCAGCGTCACCGGGACCTCCTCGGTGCTGCCGTCGTCCGCCCGGCGGAACACGACGCCGGACTGGGCGGTGCCCTCGACCGCGGTGGTCGGCACGACGAGGACGTCCTCCGCCTTGCCTCCCGCGAGCGTCACCGAGGCGGCGAGCCCGGGGAACACGATGACCTCCGTCGGCACCTGGCAGGTGAAGCTCGTGCCGGAGCCGCCGGTGGAGGTTCCACCGCCGCCGCCGTCCGTCGCTCCGCCGGTCGTGCCGCCCTCGCCGGCTCCGGCGAGAGGGGTGCTGATGGTGAGGTCGGTGCAGGTGAAGCCGGCGGGCCCGCCGGTGATCGCGACCTGCGCCTCCGTCGGCCGGTTCTGGATGCGGTAGAGCTGCTGCGCGTCGATCGTGCCGGTGACGGCGTAGCTCGGCGGCGCGACCTGTCCGGTCACCTCGCCGACCGTGACGGCCTGGTCGTGGATGACGCCGAGCGCGCTGAGGGTGCCGCCGGTCGCGGCGTAGACCCGCTCGAAGCGCACGGAGGGCTCCTGCTGGGTGAGGGTGACGGCGCCGTCCGGGCCGGTCGTCTCGACCGGGTCGCGCGGAGTCTCGACGCGGATGTCGTAGATGAGATCGCCCGACGCGACGGCCGCGCCCTGCTGCACGTAGACGTCGTCGACCGTTCCGGCCGCCGTCGCCTTCAGCGGGACGGCGGGGTCGGCGGCGACGGTGCCCTGGAGGGTGAGGTCGTTGGTGACCGTGCCGCGGGCGACCGTGACGGTCGGCTCGGTGATCTCACCGGTCGGCTGCGTCGGATCGGCCTCGGCCGCGCCGTCCGGGAAGAACGCGATCTTCACCAGGGCGATGCTCGCCGCTCCGATGATGACCATCCACACGATCGGGAACACCCAACGCCGAACCGCACCCATCAAGTCCCCCGACTCCGCTTCCAGGGCGCTCCGCCGTGGGGCGCCGGAGGCAGCCTATCCGGCGGGGAGGTCGCGTCACGGACCGTGGCGCGCCCGTCAGCCGACGAGCGCCGCGACGATCGAGGCGACGCGGCGCGCCCTCGTCTCGGCGGCCTTCGCGCCCTCGACCGACGTGACGTGGGCCTTCCGCGCGCTCGGCGAGAGCGCGGCGAAGCGCTCCGCAGCGCCCGCCGAGGCCAGCGCGGACGCCAGGTCCTCCGGCACGGCGACCTCGCGCGGCGCGGTGTCGAGCTCGATCACGACGTCGATCGCGTCACCGCCGGCGAGCTGCGTCTCGCGGCGCTTCTCGGCCGAGAACGGGATGAGCGCGCGTCCGCCCATCGCTCCGACCGTGCTGGTGAAGCGGTAGCCGTTCACCGTTACCGCGACGGCGGGACGCTTGCCGCCGCCGAGTGCCTCGAGGACCTCGGGCGGCACCTCGATGCCGGTGTTGTTGCCGATCTGGAAGAGCGTCGTGGTGAACTGCACGAGGCGATGATGGCACGGACTCCCGCGTGTCGCGCGGCCGATCGCCGGACTGACGCGGAGGGCCGTCGACTCGATCCTCGTCGACCTCCCGTTCACGGATTCGGAGCGCTCGAGGGCGTTCTCCACGGCGCTCGGCCGGAGCCTGAATCCTCTGTTCAGGCCTGAATCCTCTGTTCAGCGACGACGCCGCCTGCTCCGTCGCCTCCGAGCACGTGTCCGCGATGCTCCTCCCGCACCCCTCCTTCTCGACCTCCAGGTCGAGGGGGATCATCGACGCGCGCTCCCGGGTGCAGGGCCTCTTCGCGGTGAGCGTCGGCAGCCGGGAGGAGGTCGGCGAGGTACTCGGGAACGGGCCGGCCTCCGGCGGCGCCGAGCCGGTCGCGGTGCAGGACCTCGGCTCCATGCGGGCGCGGCCTCGAGGACCCTGACGGGCACGTCCGGGAGTCCCTGTGCATGAATTCGGCCGCGGCCGAGGCCGGTCCGCCCCGGGAGCGAGGGGTCGGTGCGCTCAGCAGGAGCGGGTGTCGGGGTCTCCGAGCGAGGAGCGCACGGCGTCGACCGTCATCCTGCCCTCGGGGTCGAGCCGGGCGAGCATGCGCGACATGATGTCGGCCAGCTGCGGGATCTGCTCGGCGTCGAGCGGATCGATGACGTCGGCCAGCACGGTCGCGACGTGACCGGGCGCCGTGTCGACGATCTTCTGGAGGCCGGCGTCGGTGAGCACCGCGTTCGTGGCGCGGCCGTCGGAGGCGCAGGGGCGGCGCTCGAGGTAGCCGCGGGCGACGAGGCGGGTCACCACGTGCGAGAGCCGGGGCAGGGTCGCGTTGGTGCGGGCGGCGAGCGTGGTCATCCGGAGAGCGCGGTCGGGCGCCTCGGACAGCATCGCCAGCGTCAGGTACTCGAAGTGCGTGAGCCCCGCGTCGCGCTGCAGCTGCGTGTCGAGGGCGCCCGGCAGCAGTTCCACGACCGCGATGAAGCGCAGCCAGGCGTCGAGCTGATCGGGCGTCAGCCAACGTGTCTCGGGCGCACTCATCCCCCCACCCTACCCACTACTTGCCGCGACAAGTAAGTCCCCCCGCGCCACGTTGAGCCGCGTCCCGGGGCTCCGTCGGGAGGCCGACCCGCGCCAGCCTGATCCCACCATCGTCGCGAGCACCGCCCCCGAGGCGAACCAGCGATCCGCGTACCAGCGGATCGCTGTAGCCGGACGCACCCCGCCCCTCAGAACGCACCCCGTCGAGAAGCCGACCCCGCCACGCCCGTTCACACCATCCCCGCGAGCACCGCCCCCGAGGCGAACCAGCGATCCGCGTACCAGCGGATCGCTGTAGCCGAACGCCCCCCGCCCCTCAGAACGCACCCCGTCGAGAAGCCGACCGCGCCACGCCCGTTCACACCATCCCCGCGAGCACCGCCCCCGAGGCGAACCAGCGATCCGCCTGCGAGCGGATCGCTGTAGCCGAACGCACCCCGCCCTGCAGAACGCACCCCGTCGCGAAGCCGACCGCGCCACACTCGATCCACACCATCCCCGCAAGCACTGCCCCCGAGGCGAACCAGCGATCCGCGTGCGAGCGGATCGCAGTAGCCGAACGCCCCCCGCTCCACAGAACGCACCCCGTCGAGAAGCCGACCGCGCCACGCCCGTCAGGGACGGGCGTGGAATCCAACTCACAGCACGTCGTCGCTCAGATCGATCGGGTTGCCGAAGCGGTGGTTCGTGATCGAGATCGCCTGCTCGCGGAGGAAGGGCAGCAGTTCGACGCGGCCGGCGGGGGTGACCGGGTCGGCGTAGACGGCGGTGTCGAGGGCGCCGCCGAGGGCTTCGGCGAGGGCGGTCGCGAGGGGGACGCGGGATCCGTCGGCGCGGGTGAGCGGGACCGGCGTGCCCGTGCTGCCGCGGGTCATGCCGGCGACGACGTCGGTGAAGGAGCCGGTCGAGTCGGACGATCGGCGGACGACGGCCTGCTGTCCGTGGGTCGGACTGCCGGGGGCCTGCGGGCCCGCGTAACCGTCGACGCGGTCGGAGACGATGTCGCCGATGATGCGGATGCGCGGCGCCGTGATGCGGCCGGCCGCGGCGCGCTCGAGCCACTGGGCGTCGGTTTCGACGACGATGCGCGGGACGAGGCCCGCCATCTCGGCGAGCTCGTCGCCGCCGAGCATCTCCTGGACCCGCGGCGGGAGCGGGAGGGACGTGGAGATGTCCATCCGGGAGCGGGTCAGCAGGCCGGCGGCGATGACGCGGAGGAGCTCTCCGAGGTCGCCGCCGTCGGCCAGGCGCAGCGCGATCGGCACGCGGAGGTAGCGGAACAGGTTCCGCTCGACGCCGACCTTCGAGATGTCGGTGACGACGCCGAACTCGGTCGCCCAGGCGAGCTGGTCGGAGAGGGCGGAGCGGCGGAGCAGGTCGAACTGCTCGAACCGGAGCGAGGACTGGGCCGCCTCGATGAACTGGCGCGCGCGGTCGTCGAGGCCGCGCAGGTGCAGCGTCGAGGAGGAGCGCGCGGGCGAGGGCTTCCAGGAGCCGAGGCCGATGAGGTGGTTGGGTCCGCCCGCCTTCGCGCCGCCGCCGACGGACGAGCGCTTCCAGCCGCCGAAGGGCTGGCGCCGGACGATGGCTCCGGTGATGCCCCGGTTGACGTAGAGGTTGCCCGCCTCGACCGAGTCGATCCAGAGGGCGAGCTCGTCGGCGTGCAGGGAGTGGAGCCCGGCAGTGAGCCCGTACTCGGTGCCGTTCTGCATCCGGATGGCGTCCTCGAGGGTCGCCGCGTGCATGATCCCGAGCACCGGGCCGAAGAACTCGGTGAGGTGGACGTAGCTGTCCTCGGTGACGCCCTCGCGGATCCCGGGCGACCAGAGCGTGCCGCTCTCGTCGAGGCGCTGCGGCTCGACGAGCCACGACTCGCCTCCGCCGAGCGTGGTGAGCGCGTGCAGGAGCTTGCCGGTGGGCTCCTCGATGAGCGGCCCCATCACCGCCGACGGGTCGTCGGGCCGGCCGACGCGGAGCGACGTGACGGCGTCGACCAGCTGGGCGCGGAAGCGCTTGGAGCGGGCGACCGAGCCGACCAGGATCACCAGGGAGGCGGCGGAGCACTTCTGGCCGGCGTGCCCGAAGGCGCTGCGGACGATGTCGGCGACGGCGAGGTCGTAGTCGGCGTGGGGAGTGACGATGATCGCGTTCTTGCCGCTGGTCTCGGCCTGCAGTGCGAGGCCGGGCCGCCAGGAGCGGAAGAGGCGGGCGGTCTCGTAGGAGCCGGTGAGCAGCACGCGGTCCACGAGGGGGTCGGTGATCAGCGCCCGTCCCAGCTCCTCCTCGTCGAGGTCGACCAGGGCGAGGAGCTCCTGCGGGACGCCCGCGTCCCAGAGCGCCTCGACGAGCACAGCCGCCGAGCGGCGGGCCTGGGGCGCCGGCTTCACCACGACTCCGGAGCCGGCGGCGAGCGCCGCGAGGATCGATCCGGCCGGGATGGCGACCGGGAAGTTCCACGGCGGAGCGACGACGGTGACCCGCGCGGGGACGAAGGTGGCCCCGGTGACGGCGTCGAGCTCGCGGGCGCGGGTGGCGTAGTAGTGGGCGAAGTCGATGGCCTCGGAGACCTCGGGGTCGGCTTCGGCGATCGTCTTGCCGGTCTCGGAGGCCATCACCTCGATCAGGCGGTCGCGGTTCGCGGCGAGGACGAGGCCGGCGCGGTCGAGCACGGCCGCTCGGTCGTAGCCCAGGCGCTCGCCCCAGCGCTCCGCGCGGCGGGACACCGTGCGCAGCACCTCCTGGAGCTCCGCCTCGGTGCTCACGCGTGCGGCGTCGGCCGTGCCCGCTCCGATGGTCGACCCGGCGATGCGCTCGGTGATCAGGCGCGCCCAGCGTCGGTTGCCGGGGAGGGCGGGGTCGGTGTCGGGCTCGTTGTGGAAGCCCGCGGTCGCGGCGGCGGCACCGGAGCCGCGGCTGAGGCCGAGGACGGCCTGCGTCAGGCCCGCGGCGGCCGGGTCCTGCGCCCGCTCGCCGGCGCGGGCGTGCTCCTGCACGAGGCGGCGGCCGGAGCCGGAGGACCACTCCCGCAGGCGGTCCTGCGTGCGGTTCGGCGGCGGGACGGAGTCGTCGAGGGCCTCGAGCGAGGCGCGGAAGCGGCCGAGCTCCCGCTGCAGCACCTCCTCGTCGTCGAGGCGGAACGCGGCCGACAGGAAGTTCTCGGGGCTGCTGTTCTCCTCGAGCCGGCGGATGAGGTACGAGATGGCCACGTCGAACTCGTGCGGGTGCACGACGGGCGTGTAGAGGAGGAGGCGTCCCACGTCCTCGCGGACGGCGCGCGCCTGCCCGGTCGCCATCCCGAGCAGCATCTCGATCTCGACCGCGCCGGTCACCCCGCGCTCGGTCGCCGTGAGCCACGCCCAGGCGAGGTCGAAGAGGTTGTGCCCGGCGACGCCCACGCGCACCGCGTCGACGCGCTCCGGCCGCAGCGCCCGGTCGAGCAGGCGCTTGTAGTTCGTGTCGGCCTCCACCTTGCTGCCGACGGTCGCGAGCGGCCAGTCGTGCAGGGCCGCGTCGACCCGCTCCATCGCGAGGTTCGCGCCCTTCACGACGCGCACCTTGATCGGGGCTCCGCCGCGGGCCCGGCGCTCCTGCGCCCACTCGGTCAGCTCGTCGAGCACGCGGACGGAGTCGGGCAGGTAGGCCTGCAGGACGATGCCCGCCTCGAGGTCGAGCATGCCCGGCTGCTCGAGGAGGCGCCGGAACACGGCGACCGTCAGGTCGAGGTCGCGGTACTCCTCCATGTCGAGGTTGATGAAGGTGGGGTCGGCTCCGGACGCGGCGGCCTGGTAGAGCGGGGTGAGACGCTCCACGACGCGGTCGACCTCCTCCTCGAAGGCCCACATCGACAGCTGGCTGACGACGCTCGAGACCTTGACGCTGACGTAGTCGACGTCCGGCCGCTCGAGCAGGCGGAGGGTCCCCTCGAGGCGCCGGCGGGCCTCGCGCTCGCCGAGCACGGCCTCGCCGAGGAGGTTGAGGTTGAGCCGGTCGCCGCCCTCGCGCAGTGCGGCGACGGCCGCGCCGAGACGGGCCTCCGAGGCGTCGACCACGAGGTGCCCGACGAGGCGGCGGAGGACCCGGCGGGCCGCGGGCACGACCACCCAGGGCAGCACGGGGCCGACGGCGCCGCCGGTGCTGATCGCGGCGCGCAGGTAGGAGGGGAGGAAGGCGGGCGTCTTCGCGGTGAGCGCCGCGAGGTTCTCGGCCGCGACCGAGAGGTCCTCGGGCCGGGCGACGCCGTCGACGAACCCGACGGTGAAGTCGAGTCCGTTCGGGTCCTGGAGCACGCCCGCGAGCCGCTGGGCGGCGGGCTCGACCGGGAACTCGCCGCTGCGCGCGATCCAGCGGCGAACCAGGGACTCGACGCGCTCGATCATCGGGCGGTCGTCGACCTCGGGCTCGGCGGCGGCGGGCGCGGCGAGCTCCGACTCCGACGCGGCGTCGGGCCCGCGCAGGACCTCGTCCTCAGCGTCGCGCACGACCTCGTCCTCGTCCTGGATCTCGGACTCGCTCACGGCCTCGTCCTGAGCGTCGCGCACGACCTCGTCCTCGTCCTGAACACCGGACTCGCGCAGGTCCTCGTCCTCAGCGTCGGACTCCTGCTCGTCCTGAGGCTCGGCCACGTCCTCGGACGCGGACTCCGGCGCCGGCAGGACCTCGGCCCCGCTCACGGAGTCGCGGGCCTCACCTACCTCGACCTCGTCGTCCGACTTCGTGCCGCCCTCCGGCGTCCGACCACCGACAGTCGCGGCGACCCCGCTCCGCACGGCCGCGTCGTCGGGCTCGCGCTCCGGGTCGCTGCCGGGCACACCTGGGGTCGTCGACTGCTGCATCCTCCGAGGCTAAGCCCGACCCGCCGCGCGAACGCGGCGTGACGCGGTGGTCGCGCCGACTCGCCCGCGAGCCGCCCCTGTGGAGGAGCGGATCAGTGCCGGCGGTGGTCCTGGATGGTCATCCGCGGGCCGTGCCGCGGCTTCCTCGCTGCGCTGCAGCCGATCAGCCGGATGACCCGCTGCCGGTGCCCGCGCCACGGCTCGAGGAGCTCGAGCATCCCGTCGTCGTCGACCCCGAGCCGGCCCGTGAGCGCGAAGCCGACGGCCGCGGCCAGGTGGTAGTCGCCCACGCTGACCGCGTCCGGATCGCCGTGGGCCCGCATCATCACCTCGGACGCCGTCCACGGCCCGATCCCCGGCACCGACTGCAGCCGGCGGGCGACCTCGTCGCCGCCCCGCCCGAGCGCGAGGGTCCGCTCGAGGCCGGAGGCGACGAGCGCGGCGGTGAGGACGGTCCGCGAGCGCCGCGGATCCACTCCCGCGCGGTGCCAGTCCCACGAGGGCACGCGCCGCCACTGCTGCGCGCTCGGAGCCACGTGCAGAGCGACCGGCCCCGGGGCGGGCTCCCCGTGGAGGCGCACCAGCACCCGGTAGGCGCGCCACGCCTCCGTGCTCGTGACCTTCTGCTCGAGGACCGACGGCGCGAGCATCTCGAACACCAGGTTCGTGCGCGTGAGGCGCAGGCCCGCCGAGCGGCGGAGCACCTCGGCGAGCGGCGCGTGGGCCGACAGGTCGAGCCCGCTCCAGTCGTCGCCGTGGCCGAGGAGCTCGGGGACCGCGTCGATCAGCCACTCCGCTCCCCCGCCCCAGGCGCGCGCGTGGATCGCGCCGTCCGCCGCCTGCCGCAGATGCAACGTGCCCGGGCCGAGCGGCGTGCGGAACGCCCGCCAGAAGCCGGACGCGTCGAGGAGCATGGTCGGGTCGCCCGAGCCCCGCAGCAGCGTGCGGAGGGTGAGCGCGAGGCTCACGGGCTCCGACGGCGCGTAGACCGTCGCCCAGGAGGGCTCGGGAGCGGGGGCGGGGATCGACACGCAGTGATGCTAACCGGCGGCTCCGACACCGCATCGGACGCTCCTCCGCAGAACCCCCATCCACGACGTGTTCGGAGCGACACGCCCGGCGGATTGGTTCAGACGGCGTGAACACATGCGCGGATCCGATCGCCCGTTTCCACTGGTCAGCAGGTCGGTCCCGGGCGTAGCTTCGCGCTGTCGCGGCGGCGCTCCAGCTGCCCGGCACCCGCCTAACACTGGAGATGCGCACATGTTCGACACGACCTTCATCCGCAACGCGATCGTCAAGAGCTCTGAGACCGCTCTCGACCGTCGCCGCTTCTTCGAGGCCACCGGCGTCGCCGGCCTCGGCATCGGAGCCGCGGCCCTCGCCGCGCCCACCGCCTCCGCCGAGGAGGTCGCTGCCAGCGGCCCCAGCGACGCCTCGATCCTCAACTTCGCCCTCAACCTCGAGTACCTCGAGGCCGAGTTCTACCTCCGCGCCGTCTACGGCACCGGCCTCGGCGGCTCGGACGTGACCGGCAAGGGCACGCCCGGCGGCGTCATCGGCGGCCGCCCCGTCGACTTCAAGACCCCGTGGCTGAAGAGCTTCGCCACCGAGGTCGCGAACGACGAGAAGGCCCACGTGCAGTTCCTGCGGGCCGCGCTGGGCACCGCGAAGGTGGCCCGCCCGGCGATCAACCTGAAGGACAGCTTCAACTCCGCCGCCGTTGCGGCGGGGCTGATCAAGGCCGGTCAGTCGTTCGACCCGTTCGCGAGCGAGTCGAACTTCCTGCTCGGCGCCTTCGTCTTCGAGGACGTGGGAGTGACCGCCTACAAGGGCGCCGCCCCGCTCATCCAGTCGAAGACCTACCTCGACGCGGCCGCCGGCATCCTCGCGGTGGAGGCGTACCACGCGGGCGCGATCCGCTCGGCGATCTACGCCGCCGACCTGTCCGACTCGGCGAACAAGCTCTCCGACGCGCGCGACAGCCTCGACGGCAAGACCGACCTCGACCAGGGCGTCAAGGTCAACGGCCAGGCGAACATCGTCCCGACCGACGGCAGCTCCATCGCGTTCAGCCGCACCCCGGGCCAGGTCCTCAACATCGTGTACCTGAACCCCGCGGCCGGCACGCGCACCGGCGGATTCTTCCCCCGCGGCGTCAACGGCGAGCTCGTCACGACCTAGTCCCACCAGCACAGAGCACGACGACGGGCCCTTCCTCGAGGCGGCGAGGAGGGGCCCGTCGTCGTCCGCGTGCACATCCGTTCACCGGGTCCTCTAACCTGAGCGGGTGAAGATCGGGATCCTGACCTCCGGTGGCGACTGCCCCGGCCTCAACGCCGTCATCCGCGGTGCCGTCTACAAGGGCATCAAGGTCTACGACCAGGAGTTCGTGGGCTTCCGGAACGGCTGGCGCGGAGTGGTCGACGGCGACCTCCTGCCCCTGGGCCGCCCCGAGATCCAGGGCATCGCCAAGCAGGGCGGCACGATCATCGGCACCAGCCGGACGAACCCCTTCGAGGGCGAGAACGGCGGCCCCGAGAAGATCGCCGAGATGATGGACCGCAACGGCATCGACTCGATCATCGCGATCGGCGGCGAGGGCACCCTGGCGGCGGCCAAGCGCCTCACGGACGCGGGCCTCAAGATCGTCGGCGTCCCGAAGACCATCGACAACGACCTCGGCGCCACCGACTACACCTTCGGCTTCGACACCGCCGTCGGCATCGCGACCGACGCGATGGACCGCCTCCGCACCACCGGCGACTCGCACGGCCGCTGCATGGTCGCCGAGGTCATGGGCCGCCACGTCGGCTGGATCGCCCTGCACTCCGGCATGGCCGCGGGCGCCCACGTCATCCTCATCCCGGAGAAGCGCACCTCCCTAAACCAGATCGTCGAGTGGGTGCAGAGCGCGCAGGACCGCGGGCGCGCACCGCTCGTCGTGGTCGCCGAGGGCTTCTCGCTCGACACGATGGACGACGCCCACTCCGAGCGCGGCCTCGACGCCTTCGGCCGGCCCCGCCTCGGCGGCATCGGCGAGCTGCTGGCTCCGCTCATCGAGGAGCGCACCGGCATCGAGACCCGCGCCACGACGCTCGGCCACATCCAGCGCGGAGGCACGCCCACCGCGTTCGACCGCGTCCTCGCGACCCGCCTGGGCATGGCCGCCATCGACTCCGTCGTCGCCGAGCACTGGGGCCGCATGGTCGCCCTGCGCGGCACCGACATCTACCACGTGGACTTCGCCGAGGCGCTCGGCACCCTCAAGACGGTCCCGGACGCCCGCTACGAGGAGGCGCGCACCCTCTTCGGGTAGCGCGCGCTCCCCGCGGAGCGGGTCAGCCCTTCGCGCCGTCCGGCGTCGCCGTGGCGACGATCTGCGCCCGCGCGAGGGTGTGGAAGTGCGCGTTGAAGCCGAGGATCGCCGGCGTCGACTCCGGATCGAGGTCGAGCGACTCGACGTCGAGGGCGTGCACCACGAAGAAGTAGCGGTGCTCGCGGTCCGGCGGCGCCGCTCCGACGAACTGGCGCAGCCGCATCTCGTTGGGCAGCGTCTGCGCGCCCGCCGGGAGCAGCTCGAAGCCGGCGGCTCCGGCTCCCGTGGGGAGCTCCGTGGTGTCGGCCGGGAGGTTGTAGACGGCCCAGTGCCAGAAGCCGGAGCCGGTGGGCGCGTCGGGGTCGAACACCGTCACGGCGAAGCTCTTCGTCTCGGCGGGGGCTCCCGACCAGCGCAGGTGCGGCGAGACGTCCTCCCCGCCGGAGCCCTCGCCGTAGTGGCGGGCGGACAGGGGCGCACCGTCGGCGATGTCGTCGCTCTCGAGCGCGAAGGTCGGCACCTCGCCGAGGCGGGCGTAGGGGTCGTAGGTCCAGTCGGACATCCGGTTTCTCCGTTCGGGAAGGGCGGGCGGGGGCCCGCGCCCTCAGCCTAGGAACCCGGCGGTGCGCGCCGAAGGGCTTGCGGAGGGGGTCAGGACCCGAGATAGCGCCCGGGCCGGTGGTTGAACGCCAGGACCAGGTTGAGCACCACCACTCCCGCCGCCGAGATCAGCACGTTCAGCGGAGGCACCACCAGCAGCGCGGCCGCGACCACGCACGCGTCGAGCGCCATCATCACGTAGCCCGCCCGCCAGCCGAGCCGCTCCTGCGCGATCAGGGCGACGATGCTGAATCCGCCCAGGCTCGACCCGTGCCGGAAGAGGATCAGGAGGCCGATCCCCGCGAGCACGTCGCCCGTGAGGACGCCGTAGACGGGCTCGATCCGCAGCTCGCCGAACGCCAGCGGGTGCAGGCCCGCCAGGACCGAGACCAGCACGATCGAGAACATGGTCCGCAGCGTGAAGCGCCAGCCCTTCTTCCACAGCGAGAGGGCGAGGAACGGCACGTTGACCGTGACGAGGATCACGCCGAACGGGATGTCGAGCGGGTACCCCAGCAGCAGTGCGAGACCCGCGGTGCCGCCCGTGACCGCCTGGCTCGCGCGCAGCAGGTAGAGGCCGAGCGACACGACGAACGCACCGGTGACGAGACCGAAGACGTCCTCGAGGCGGGAGTGCGGCACGGGGGCGGAGGCGTCGGGCACCCGACGATGCTGCCACACGCCGCGCCCCGGTCCGGACGTCCTCGTAGGATGTGCCGGTGCTGCCGAAGATCCTGCTGTTCTACCGCTTCGTGCCGCTGGCCGACCCCGAGTCCGTGCGGCTGTGGCAGCGCGAGCTGTGCGAGTCGCTGGGCCTGCGCGGGCGCCTGCTGATCTCGGAGCACGGGGTGAACGGCACGCTGGGCGGCGGGATGGACGCCCTGAAGCGCTACGTCCGCCGCACCCGTGAGCACTCGGCCTTCCACGGGCTCGAGGTGAAGTGGAGCGACGGCTCCGGCCTCGACGACGACGGCCGCAGCCTCGACTTCCCCGGTCTCTCGGTGAAGGTGCGCGACGAGATCGTCTCGTTCGGCGCGCCCGACGAGCTGCGGGTCGACGCCGACGGGGTCGTCGGGACGGCGCCGCGGCTCGACCCGGACCAGCTGGACGCCCTCGTCGCCGAGCGCGACGACGTGGTGCTCTTCGACGGCCGCAACGCCTTCGAAGCCGAGATCGGCAGGTTCGAGGGGGCGATCGTGCCGGGGGTCTCCAGCACCCGCGAGTTCGTCGAGCAGCTCGACGCCGGCGTCTACGACCACCTCAAGGGCCGGCCCGTGGTCACGTACTGCACCGGCGGCATCCGCTGCGAGGTGCTGTCGAGCCTGATGACGGCGCGCGGCTTCGGCGAGGTGTACCAGCTCGACGGCGGCGTCGTCCGCTACGCCGAGGCGCGGCGCGACCGCGGTCTGTGGAAGGGGGCCCTGTACGTCTTCGACGGCCGCGGCTCCGTCTCCTTCTCCCCCGACGCCGAGGCGCTCGGCCGCTGCACCTCGTGCGCCGCGCCGACCAGCCGGATGCGCAACTGCACCGATCTCTCCTGCCGCGCCCAGCTCGTGGTCTGCGCCGACTGCGATGCGGCGGCCTGCGCCGCGCACGCGGGCCCTACGCTCGTGCCATGAGCATCGAAGCGCGCGGACGCACCCTCGTCGACCTCCACACCGCCCCCGAGCTGCTGCAGGTGGTGAACGTCTGGGACGTGATCAGCGCGACCACGATCGCCGCACTCCCGGAGACCCGGGCGCTCGCGACCGCCAGCCACTCCATCGCGGCGGCGTTCGGCTACGAGGACGGCGAGCGGATCCCGCTGGAGCTGCACCTGGGCATGATCGAGCGCATCGTCGCCGCCGTCGAGGTCCCGGTCTCGGCCGACCTAGAGGCGGGCTACGGCGACACGGGCGAGACGGTCCGCCGCGCGATCGGGATCGGCGTCGTGGGCGCGAACCTGGAGGACCAGGCGAAGCCGCTCCCGGAGGCGCTGCGGGCGGTCGAGAAGGCCGTCGCCGCGGCCGAGGAGGAGGCGGTGCCCTTCGCTCTCAATGCCCGCACGGACGTGCTCCTCCGCGCCGGCGACCGCGACCGCGGCGAGGTCCTGGCCGACGCGATCGAGCGCGGCCGCGCCTACCTCGACGCCGGCGCCACCTGCTTCTTCGTCCCCGGGCTGCTCCAGGACGCCGAGCTGGAGTCCCTCGTCGCCGCCCTCGGGCGGCAGCGCGTCAGCGTCATCGGCGTCCCCGGATCGCAGTCGCCCGCCCGCTTCGAGGAGCTCGGGCTGGCCCGCGTCTCCTACGGTCCGTGGACGCAGCGCGTCGCCCTGACGGCGCTCCAGGACGCGGCCTCCGCCCTCTACTCCGGCGGATCGCTCCCCGAGGGCACCCGGCCCCTGAACTGACCGCCCGGCCGCGGGCCCGCGGGCGTAGCGTGGGCCCATGTACCGAGCCATCGTCGTCGAGCGGCACTCCGACTCCGACACCGACACCCCCAACCGAGCCCGCCTCCTCGAGCGCGACGACCCCGACCGCTCGCACGGCGACGTGTCGATCGCCGTCGAGTACTCGAGCGTCAACTACAAGGACGCCCTGGCGCTGGCGGGGCGGCCCGGGATCGTGCGCCGCACCCCGCTCGTCGCCGGCATCGACCTGGTCGGCACCGTGGAGTACGCGGACGGCGAGGCGGGCGAGCGCTTCGACTCCGGCGACCGGGTGGTGCTCAACGGCGCCGGCCTCGGCGAGCGCCACGACGGCGGGCTCGCCGAGCGGGCGCGTGTCGACTCCGCGTCGCTGCTCCGGCTGCCCGGCGCCATCTCGGCGGCACGGTCCGGAGCGATCGGCACCGCGGGCTTCACGGCGATGCTGGCCGTGCTGGCGCTCGAGCGGCACGGCGTGCGGCCGGGCAGCGGTCCCGTCCTGGTGACGGGGGCCTCGGGAGGCGTGGGGTCGCTCGCCGTCGCGCTCCTGGCGCGCCTCGGCCACGAGGTCGTCGCCTCGACCGGCCGGCTCGGCGAGCACGGCGCTCTGCTCCAGCGCCTCGGCGCCTCCGACGTCATCGACCGCGCCGAGCTGCAGGAGGGCGGGAAGCCGCTGCAGTCCGAGCGCTGGGCGGGAGCGGTGGACTCCGCCGGCTCGCACACGCTCGCGAACGCCCTCGCGCAGACGCGGTGGGGCGGCACCGTGGCGGCGTGCGGTCTCGCGCAGGGCCCGGACCTGCCGGTGAGCGTGATGCCGTTCATCCTGCGCGGAGTGACGCTGGCCGGCATCAACTCGGTGGAGGCGCCGCGCAAGCTCCGCGAGGAGGCCTGGCGCCGCCTCGCCCACGACCTCGACCTGGAGCTGCTCGACGAGCTGACGACGACGGTGCCGCTCGGCGGGGCGGTCGACGCGGCCGAGGACGTGCTCGCCGGCCGCTCGCACGGTCGGACGCTGGTGGACGTCCGCGCCTGAGTGCACGGCGTCGCCGGAGGGCGTCCGCCCGCCTCGAGCGTGGAGGAGGGGGCGCCCCGGCCGGCGCTGCGGGGCGGCTGCTCGTGCGGCGGTGCGCTACTCCGCAGCCTCGGTGGCGCCGCTCGGCTCGGCCGACGCGTGACCGACGGAGGAGTCGGGGCGCGCGGCGCGGGGCTTCGCCGGCGTGCGGGGCTTCGGCGCGGGCTTCGCGGCCGGAGCCGGCTTCGCGGGGGCGGGCTCGGCGGACTCGGATCCGGCGGGCTTCGGCTCGGCGGGCTTCGATCCCGCGGACTTCGGCTCCGCGGGCTTCGGCTCCGCGGGCTTCGGCTCGGCGGGCTTCGGCTCCGCGGGCTTCACCGGAGCTGCGGAGTCGATCGGCTCGGAGCCGATGACGTCCACGGGCGCGGAAGCCCCGGACTCGGCCGGCGTGCTCGCGGCGGTCCGAGCACTCGTTTTCGGAGCGCCCTTCGGCGTGGCCTTCGGGCTCTTCGGAGCGGCCCCCGCTGCTGACTCCGTCGGCGCCGCGACGTCCTCCGCGGCGCCGTCCGCCTCCGGAGCCGCGGTCGCCGCTGTCGCCGCGCTCCCGCCGCTCGCCGCCTCCTGCCCCTCGACCACCGTCGCCGGACCCGCCGCTTCCGCGGCCACGGCCACGGCCGCGGCCTCCGCCGCCTTCGCCTTCTTCTTCGCGCGCTTCTCCGCGGCGGCCGCCTGGGCCCGCTCCGCCTGCTCGGCGACCTCGGGGACGATCACGAGGTCGTCGGTCTCGATCACGGGGATCGCCGCGGTCGTCGTCCCCAGCTGGAGGGCCGCGATCAGCTCGGGAGCGTGCTTGGTGCTCACGATCAGGCGGGAGTAGTCCTCGTCGACCAGGTCGATCACGACGGCCGAGGCGGTGCGCTTGATCAGCAGGAAGTCCTTGCCGCCGTGGAACTTCCACGTGCCGGCTGCGAGCGTGAGCGGCACCGCGGTGCCCGGCGCGCGGATGCCCCGGACCCAGATCCAGGGGTCCTCGGTGACCGTCGCCGAGCGGATGCTCGACCGGTCGACGACGACGTCGCTGCGGTGGAACGCGAGCAGTCGCTCGGCCGCGGTGAGGCGGAGTTCGAGGCGGTCGGGGAGCACGGTCACGACGGGCATGCCTCTAGTCTGCCCCGCCGCCCGCCGCCGGGTCAGCGCCGGATCGAACAACGATGCCCCGCCGCTCGCGTGGGTGGCAGCATGGTCGGATGCCGATGGATCCGGACGAGGCGCGCCTCCTCGACGCGCTGCTGGCCGAGCGGCAGGCCGAGACGCGCGACGAGGCGGCCCGGCTCGAGGCCTCGCTGGCCGAGCTCCTGCGCGACCGTGCCGACGGCACCGCCGATGACGAGCACGACCCGGAGGGCACGCCGCTCTCGGCCGAGTGGTCGCGGATGGCCGGAGTCCGCGACGCTCTCGCCCGCACGGCGCGCGAGCTCGACGCCGCTCGCACCCGCCTCGGCACCGGCGGCTACGGGGACTGCGCCTCGTGCGGCCGCCCGATCGGGGCCGCCCGCCTCGCCGCCCGGCCCACGGCCGAGCTCTGCATCGACTGCGCCCGGCTAGCGGAGTCGCGCATCCGCTGACGCCCCGCGAGGCGAGCCTGCGGCATGCCCTCCGTCTGAAGGCCCCCACAGATCCCGGCGTGCGGAAACCCGGTTTCTCCTGCGAGCATTCACATCCGGTCGCGTCCCTCGAACAGGTCTGACGGACCACCCCTCCCCCCCTGCTCGAAAGGCACTCCTGCGATGACCGAGACGTCGACCGCCCGATCGACCGGCGCCCCTCCCGCCCCCGACAAGCGCGCCTGGCGCTCGCTGATCGTCCTGCTCGCGGGCATGTTCATCGCCCTGCTCGACACGACCATCGTGAACGTGGCGCTTCCCACCATCCGCACCACGCTCGACGCCTCCGAGTCGACGCTCTCCTGGATCATCTCCGGCTACGCCCTCGCGTTCGGCCTCGCCCTGATCCCTGCCGGCCGCCTCGGCGACCGCTTCGGGCACAAGTGGGTCTTCGTCAGCGGCATCGCCCTCTTCACCGTCGCCAGCTTCGCGTGCGGACTGGCCGCGGACGACACCCAGCTCGTCGTCGCCCGCATCGTGCAGGGCCTGGCGGGCGGCGTCTTCGTCCCGGCGGTCAACGCCTACATCCAGCTCCTCTTCCGCGGTCCCTCGCGCGGCAAGGCCTTCGCGGTGATGGGCGCGGTCCTCGGCGTCTCGTCGGCGCTCGGCCCGATCATCGGCGGCCTGATCATCCAGGCCTTCGGCGACGAGAACGGCTGGCGCCTGGTCTTCTGGGTGAACCTGCCCATCGGCGTCGCGACCCTGATCGCCGCCGCGGTCCTCCTCCCCGCCCGCCGCGACCTCGAGGCCGGCGACCGCGCCCCGAGCGGAGGCGTCGACTGGCTCGGCCTCGTCCTCGTCTCCGGCGGCCTGGTCGCCCTGCTCGTCCCGCTCATCCAGGGCGAGGACGAGGGCTGGCCGCTGTGGACCTTCCTCTCGATCGCCGGCGGAGTCCTGCTCCTCGCCGCGTTCGGCGCCTGGGAGGTCCTCCACGTCCGCCGCGGACGCGCTCCCCTGGTGCCGCCGACGCTGTTCCGCCACCCGGCCTTCACCGGAGGCGTGATCCTCGCGCTGGTCTACTTCGCGGCCTTCACGAGCATCTTCTTCACCATCTCGCTGCTCTGGCAGTCGGGCCTCGGCCACACCGCGCTCGAGTCGGGCCTGGTGTCGATCCCCTTCGCGATCGGCAGCATCATCAGCTCCTCGCAGAGCAACCGGATGACGGCGCGCCTGGGGCGCAACGTCCTGGTGATGGGCAGCGGACTGCTCGCCATCGGGCTCGGCTGGGTCTGGCTGGTGCTGCTGACCGCGACCCCGGACTCGATCAGCAACTGGCAGCTCCTGCCGCCGCTGCTGATCGCGGGCCTCGGCAACGGCTTCTTCATCGCCCCGAACGTGCAGTTCATCGTCTCGACCGTCGACCCGCAGGACGCGGGCGCGGCGAGCGGCGTGATCTCGGCGATCCAGCGCATCGGCTCGGCCGTGGGCATCGCGGTCATCGGCAGCGTGCTGTTCGGGAGCCTCGTCATCACGGGTCCGGACACGGTCGCCTCTGGCTTCCTCGACGCCGCGGCTCCCGCGATGCTCCTCAGCACCCTGATGGCGGTCGCCGCTTTCGCGCTGGTGTTCGTGCTGCCGAAGTCGGTCTCGCGCCGGGGCTGAGGGCCCCTGCCCGGTCGCCGCACGCCGGCGGCCGGGCGCGCGGGACGTCCGCCGCCCGGAGATCCGGTGCGGCGGGCCCCCCGCCTGATCCGCGGGTGGCCCGGGAGCCTACGCCCGAGCGGCCGCTGCGGCCTTCGCCGCCGCCGGCAGCGCGTCCACGATGCGCCCGATCGCCGCGTCGTCGTGCGCGGCCGAGACGAACCAGGCCTCGTACACCGACGGCGGCAGCGAGACGCCCGCGTCGAGCATCGCGTGGAAGAACGCCGGGTAGCGGAACGACTCCTGCGCCTGGACCTCGGCGTAGTCGCGCACCGGCCGGCCCAGGTCCGTGAACATGAAGCTGAAGAGGCTCCCGGCCGTCTGCACCGTGTGCGCGACGCCCTCGGCCGTCAGCGCCGCCGACACCTCGCGCTGGAGCGTCAGCGCCGTGGCGTCCAGCGAGGCGTAGACCGCGTCGTCGGCCAGCTGCAGCGTCCGGATGCCCGCGGCCACCGCGACCGGGTTCCCGGAGAGGGTGCCCGCCTGGTACACCGGCCCGAGCGGCGCCAGGTGGTCCATGACGTCCGCACGGCCGCCGAGAGCCGCGACCGGCATCCCTCCGCCGATGACCTTGCCGAAGGTGTAGAGGTCGGCCCGGTACGGAGCCTCGGCGCCGCGGTTCTCGAGCCCCCACCAGCCGCCGGCGCTCACGCGGAAGCCGGTGAGCACCTCGTCCATGATCAGCAGCGAGCCGTTCGCGTGCACGAGGTCGGCGAGGGCCGCGTTGAAGCCCGGGTCCGGAGCGACGACGCCCATGTTGGCGGCCGCGGCCTCGGTGATGACCGCCGCGATGTCGGCGCCGCGCTCGGCCAGGACCGCGCGCACCGCCTCGAGGTCGTTGTACGGCAGCACGATCGTCTGGGCCGCGGTCGCGGCCGTGACGCCGGCGGAGGCGGGCAGCGAGAGGGTCGCGAGACCGGAGCCGGCATCGGCGAGCAGTCCGTCGGAGTGGCCGTGGTAGTGGCCGGAGAACTTGATCAGCAGGTCGCGGCCGGTGACGCCGCGGGCGAGGCGGATCGCCGTCATCGTCGCCTCGGTGCCGGTGGAGACCAGGCGGAGCTTCTCGATCGGCGAGACTCCCCCGGCCGTGATCCGCGCCTCGACCAGCTCGGCGAGGTCGGTCTCGGCGGGAGTGGACGCGCCGAACGAGAGACCGCGGGCGGCCGCCTCCTGCACCGCCGCGACGACCTCGGGGTGCGCGTGCCCGAGGACCGCGGGGCCCCAGGAGCAGACGAGGTCGACGTACTCGTGCCCGTCCGCGTCCGTGATGTACGGGCCGGCGGCCGAGACCATGAAGCGCGGGGTCCCGCCGACCGAGCGGAACGCTCTGACGGGCGAGTTGACGCCTCCGGGGATCGCGTGCCGGGCACGCTCGTACAGGGTGTCGTTCGCCGAGGTGGTCACCCCTCCAGGGTACGCGCGCCGCCCGGCGCCCTCGCGCCGGAGAGGCGCTTTCGGACGAGATGCCGAGGCTCGCTCCCGGGAGGAGGAGCGGCTACTTCAGCAGGTCGCGAGCGATCTCGACGGCCCAGTACGTGAGAACCGCGTCGGCCCCCGCGCGGAGGATCCCCGTGACCGACTCCAGGATCGCCGGCTCGCGCGAGATCCAGCCGTTCGCGGCGGCGGCCTCGATCATCGCGTACTCCCCCGACACCTGGTACGCCCAGACCGGCACGTCCGAGACGGATGCGACGTCCGAGAGCACGTCGAGATAGCTCATGGCGGGCTTCACCATCACCACGTCGGCACCCTCGGCGAGGTCGAGGGTCGCCTCGCGCAGGCCCTCGCGGCGGTTCGCCGGGTCCTGCTGGTAGGTGCGGCGATCGCCCTCGAGCGTGGACTGCACGGCCTCGCGGAACGGACCGTAGAAGCTGGAGGCGTACTTCGCCGAGTACGCGAGGATCGCGGTGTCCAGGTGCCCGGCGCCGTCGAGAGCGGCGCGGATCGCTCCGACCTGGCCGTCCATCATCCCCGAGAGCCCGAGCAGGTGGGAGCCGGCCTCGGCCTGGGCGAGCGCCATCTCCTCGTAGCGGAGGAGCGTGGCGTCGTTGTCGACGCGCCCGCGGTCGTCGAGCACGCCGCAGTGGCCGTGGTCGGTGAACTCGTCCAGGCACAGGTCGCTCTGCACGACCAGCGCGTCGCCGACCTCCTCCACGACGACCCGCGTCGCGGCGTTGAGCACGCCGTCGGGGTCGGTCGCACCGGAGCCGACCGCGTCGCGCGTGGTGGGCACGCCGAACAGCATCACGCCGCCGATCCCCGCCTCGGCCGCCTCCGTCACCGCTCCGCGGACGCTGTCCAGCGAGTGGTGCATCACCCCCGGCATCGACCCGATCGGCCGGGCCTCGGTGGTCCCCTCGGCCACGAAGAGGGGCAGGATCAGCTGCGCCGGGTGGATGCGCGTCTCCTGGACGAGACGGCGGAGTGCGGGGGTCGTGCGGAGGCGGCGCGGGCGGATGGCAGTCATGTCCTCCAGCGTAATCCCGCCCCGCCGAGCACCTCCCGGGAGCGCGAACGCCTCACCCCGTGGAGGTGCTCCGGACGCACGACATCAGCCGAGAGGCGGATCCCTGGCCTGCGGGGCGAGGCCCGCCCCTCCCGGCCGACGTCGCGCCGGGGAGGCGGCTCAGCGGGGAGCGCGCTCCGTGGCGACGGCGGCGACCGCGTCGATGAGGGAGGAGGCCGAGCGCTCGTCGGCGACGACGTCGACGCGCAGGCCGAAGGCGCGGGCGTCCTTCGCGGTCTGCGGGCCGATCGCGGCGACGAGGATCGACTCGGGCACCGGGCCGAGCTGCTTCTGGACCTGCTCCGCCACGCTGCCCGAGGTGACGAGGATCGCGTGCACGGCTCCGCCGGCGACATCCGCCACGACGCGCTCCTCCACCGGGACGCCGACCGTACGGTAGGCGACCACGGAGCGCACGTCGTGCCCGATGCGGGTGAGGCCCTCGGTGAGCAGCGGCTTGGCGATCTCGGACCGCAGCGTCAGCACGCGCAAGGGGTGCCGACCGCCGGTCGCCTCCTCCCACTCGGCCAGGAGGCCGCGGGCGGAGTTGTCCTCGGAGGGGACGAGGTCCACGGAGTAGCCGGCGGCGACGAGCGCGGCCGCCGTGGTCTCGCCGACCGCCGCCACCTTGGTGCTGGCGGGCACGGTGGTGCGCAGGAGGGACAGGACGTCGACCGTGGTGGCGCTCGTGACGGTCATCCAGTCGAAGGCGCCGGCCTCGAGGTCGGCGAGGGCCTGCTCGAGCGCCGGGAAGTCGTCGGTCGGCGCGAAGTTGATCATCGGAGCGACGACGGGCGAGGCTCCCTTGGCACGGAGAGCGGCGGCGACACCGTCCCCCCACGGGCCTCCGCGGGGGACGAGGATGCGCCACCCCTGCAACGGCTTCTCCCACTGGGAGTAGGCGGCGGGGACGATCACGAAGGGGCTCCCAGGGGTGCGAGTTCGGCGGCACCCGCACCGAGAAGCGCGTCAGCGAGCAGAGAGCCGCAACGGAACGCGGCTTCGACGACGGGCAGTTCGCGACCACCATACTGCGGATCCGCCCGGTGTCGACCACCGCCGACCGAACCGTTACCGACCGGCTCCGCGACCTCCCGTGCGAGGGACGCCGTGCCGTCGACGGCGAAGACCACGCCGTGCAGGACCACGCGGTCCTCCTCGACGACCGCGGAGGCTCCGATCGGAGCGGCGCACCCGGCCTCGAGGGAGGCGAGGAGCGACCGCTCGGCCGTGATCGCCGCGCGGGTCGGCACGTGCTCGACCGCCGCGAGAGCGGCACGCAACTCCTCCGACGGCTCCTCGTCGCGCACCTCGATGGCCAGCGCTCCCTGACCGGGGGCGTGCGGGGAGACGTCGAAGCCGAGCACCTCGGTGATCGCGTCGACCCGGCCGAGGCGGCGCAGGCCGGACAGGGCGAGCACGATCGCGTCCAGCGGCGAGTCGCTGCCGGGCAGCACCCTCCGGAGCCGGGTGTCGATGTTGCCGCGGATGTCCACGATCTCGAGGTCCGGACGGGCGGCCAGCAGCGCCGCGCGCCGACGGGGCGAGCCCGTGCCCACGCGGGCTCCGACCGGCAGGGTCGCCAGGGTGAGCCCGTCGCGGGCGCAGAGCGCGTCGCGCGGGTCCTCCCGCTCGGGGACCGCTCCGAGCAGCAGGCCCTCCACCGCAGCGGTGGGCAGGTCCTTCAGCGAGTGCACGATCGCATCGCAGCGCCCGGCGAGCAGCGCGTCGCGCAGGGCGCTGACGAACACGCCGGTGCCGCCGAGGGAGGCGAGCGAGCCGCGCATGCGGTCGCCGTCCGACTCGATGCGCACCAGCTCCACGGGGACCCCCGCGGCGGCCGACATCAGATCGGCCGTCATCCGGGTCTGCGCCACCGCGAGCGCGCTCGCGCGGGTGCCGACTCTGATGCTCACGACAGACGACTCCTCATCACGGTGCGACTCCCGCCAGGGCGGGCTTGAACCCCGCTCGCACGTTCTCGCAGCAGCCGGGGCGGCAGACGTCGTACCAGGGGCCGAGCGCCGTCATCGAGGGCCGGTCCTCGGTCGGCACGCCGTTGACGCGCTCGAGGACCAGGTCGATCAGGCCGGAGACGTAGACCGGGTCCGTGCCGGGGGTCGCGACGCGGAGCGCGACGAGTCCGTGCTCCTCCGAGGTCTCGAGGGCCTCGTTGTCGAGGTCCCACATGACCTCCATGTGGTCGGACACGAAGCCGAGCGGGACGATCAGCAGCGCGCGGCGGCCGCGGGCCGGCAGCTCCGCGATGGCGTCGTTGATGTCCGGCTCGAGCCAGGGCTGGGTGGGCGGGCCGGAGCGCGACTGGTAGACCAGCTGCCAGGGCACGTCCTCGTCCGTGGCGGCGGCCATGACGACCTCGGCGACGGCGAGGTGCTGCGCCTCGTAGGCGCCGCCCGGTCCGAACTCGTGCACGTCGACGACGGTGCCGTCGTCGTGGCGCTCGTGGGGTCCGCTGCGCTCGGCGTCGGCCATGGGGATCGAGTGCGTCGAGAACAGCACCTCCACCTCGGACGTGACATCGAGGTCGGGCATCCGCTCGCGCAGCTCGTCGAGCCCGTCGTGGACGGCCTTGATGAACGGCATCACGAAGCCGGGGTGGTCGAAGAACTGGCGCACCTTGTCGATCCGCAGCTCGCCCTCGAGGCCGGTCGCGTCGAGCGCCGCCGCGTAGTCCTCGCGGTACTGCCTGCAGGACGAGAAGGAGGAGTACGCGCTGGTGGCGATGGCGAGCAGGTTGGTGAACCCGCGCTCCTTCGCCTCGGCGACGGCCTCGCTCATGTAGGGCGCCCAGTTGCGGTTGCCCCAGAGCACGGGGAGGTCGATGCCGCGGTTCGCGAGCTCGGCCTCGAGCGCCTTCTTCAACGCGCGGTTCTGCGCGTTGATCGGGCTGACGCCGCCGAAGTGGCGGTAGTGGTGGGCGACCTCCTCGAGGCGCTCCTCCGGGATGCCGCGGCCGCGGGTGACGTTGCGGAGGAACGGGATGACGTCGTCCTGGCCCTCGGGCCCGCCGAAGCCGGCGAGGAGGATCGCGTCGTAGGCCACGGGGACCTCGACGTGCTCGGGGCCGGACGCCGCCGCAGGGGTGGCCCCGCGGACGAGGATCGGCTCGCTGGTCGTGTCGCTCATCGAAGCACCTCGGCGATCTGGTCGGCGTCGATGCGCCGGCCTGTGTAGAAGGGGACTTCCTCGCGCACGTGGCGGCGGGCCTCGGTGGCGCGCAGGTCGCGCATGAGGTCGACGAGGTTGACGAGCTCCTCGTCCTCGAGGGCGAGGATCCACTCGTAGTCGCCGAGCGAGAACGAGGCGACCGTGTTGGTCAGGACGGAGCGGAACCGCGAGCCCTGGCGCCCGTGCTGGGCGAGCATCGCGCGGCGCTCCTCCTCGGGGAGGATGTACCACTCGTAGGAGCGGACGAAGGGGTAGACCGTGAGCCAGCGGGCCGGCGCCTTCCCGCGCATGTAGGCGGGGAGGTGGTTCGAGCTGAACTCAGCGTCGCGGTGCACGCCCATCGCGTTCCACGTCGGCAGGAGGCCGACCAGCAGCTCCGTGCGCCGCAGCTCGCGGTAGGCCCGCTGCAGCTCCTCGGGCGCCGGGCCCGTGAGCCACAGCATGATGTCGGCGTCGGCGCGCAGGGCCGAGACGTCGTAGGTGCCGCGGACGGTCACGCCCTCGCCCTCGAGCTGGGCGACGAGGTGCTCGTACTGCTTCACCGCGGGATCCACGGCGTCGCTGGAGAGGGTGAACGGACGTGCGGGATCCCTGCGGAGAACCGCCCAGAGCGTGTATCCCAGGGCCTGATCGGAGTGATCCTGATCGGCGGGGGGCTGCGGCGCCGGAGCGGCGGCGCTCGTGTCGGGGGCGGACTGAACGGGACCCGCCGTGCCGGCGGTCTGATCGGTCATTGATCCATCATCCCTCCGCTCGTGCCGATGCACAAAAGCGGCGGGGGCTCTGGCGCCGGAGGGCCCGGGACGCTAGCGCCCCGGGCCCTCCGGCACTCAGTCCTCGATGATCTGCTTCGCGACGCCCCAGACGACGAGGCCCACGGCGGCGGCGGCGCCGACCGCTCCGGCGATCAGCGCGGAGGGGTTCTGGCGGCGCACCACCTGGAGCTTGCGCTCGATCGTCCGCTGGGCGGTACGCACCTTGCGCGGCACGTTGACCTTGTATTCGATCGCGTCGAGGGTCGCGGCGAGCTCGGAGCGAGCGCGCTCGATGTCGGCCTTCAGCTGGCCGGGCTTCAGCTCCGCCGGGTCGACGAAGCGGGGCGTGGTGCTGCTGACGGATCGCTCAGTTGTCATAGCTGCCCACTCCCTTGAACGCCTGGACGTCCTTCTTGATGCTGTCGATCGAGTCCTGCGGCACCGGCGGCACGGCCTTCTTGATGGTGCGCACGCCGACGAGGGCGAGGATCACGGCCACCAGGAGGAAGAAGACCGTCACGATCAGCGCCGACAGCCAGTCCGGCAGCCAGGAGGCGATGCCGATGATCGCGAAGGCGACCAGCGTCGCCCACGCGGTCAGGAGGAGGAAGGCCGCGACCGCGAACAGGCCGACGGCCAGACCCGCGCTCTTCGCCTTGCCCGCCAGCTCGTTCTTCAGCGAGGCGACCTCGGCCTTGACGAGCTCGATCACGAGGCCGGGCAGGTCGCTGACCAGCTCTCCCAGTGATCGGGCGTTCTTGGGATTGCGTTCGTTCACCACGGGAGCTCCTCGAGGGTGGGACGTGCCGGCCGGCGCGCGCCTGGCACGGCCGGAGGGATGAGCACTAGGCCCTGCTGGTGGAGGTGGACGTCGTCGACCCGCCGGAGCCGGCCGACGCCGCGGCCTCGTCGACCTTCGAGGCCGCCTTGCGGGCGGCGGCCGACGCCTCCGCGTCGCTCGCTCCCTGGGCCTTCCTGCCGCCGGACACGGCCTTGACGACCACCGAGCGCACGACCTCGTACGCCTTGTCCGAGACGCTGCTCAGCTGGGTCTTCGCGGCACCGCCGACGGCGCCCGCGACGTCCTGCACCGGCTGGGTCCGCCAGAAGCGGCCTGCCGCCGAGGCGATCTGCTCGTACCGCTTGCGGCCGGCGCGTGCTCCCAGCACGTACCCGGCTGCGGCTCCTGCCACGAAAAGAATCTTGCCCTTCACGCCTACTCCTCGTCCTGGGTCGCTCTCGCGATCGTCCACGCGGTCGGTGACCACTCGTGCCGGGGCACGCCGCGCGCTCGCGCGGATGCCTGGGCCTAAGAGTAGCCGTCGGCGTCGTGGGCGTCGCTCGGCAGCCCGACTCCTTGACGCACCAGTCGGCGCCGGATAAGGGCGGCCGTCTCGGCGGCGTGCGGGAGCACCGAGGCGAGGCCCGTGCCCGCGATCCAGGTGCCGGTCACGGCGACTCCCTCGATCGGGAGGAGCGCCTCGCGGAACGCCTCCAGGTGCGCGCGGCGGCCGAGCGCCGCGGCGGGCCGGACGTTGGCCCAGCGCACCCGGGCGGAGTCGACGAGCGACGCCGGATCGAGGGCGAGTCCGAGCAGCGTCGAGGCGTCGAGCAGGGCGATCGCCGCCGCCTCGGCATCGGTGCGCCCCTCGAGCGGCGGGCGCTCGCCCGGGCGCCCGTAGGAGAGGCGCAGCACGTGGCGCCCGGGAGGGAGGGAGGCGGCCAGCCAGTCCCACTTCGCGGTCGCGTGCGTGATCGCCTTGGCCGTGACGTCGGTGGCGGTGGGCGCCACGAGCACACCGGAGCCGCGGGGGGCTGCGTCCAGGCGGGCGTCGTCGAGGACGAGGGTCACCAGCTCGACGGAGTCGTGGGGCGCCTCGTCGGCGCGCTCCGCGACGGCGGGGGCGAGGCCGGCGAGCAGCGCCCGGGCGTCGCGCTCCGGGGTCGAGACGATCACCGCTCGGGCGCTCAGAGCGCCGTCGGCGAGGGTCAGGACGAAGTCCCCGTCGGAGCCCTCGAGCCGCTGCACGGAGGCGCCGGTGCGGATCTCGCCGGAGAGGTAGTCGATCCGCTGGACCAGCGCGGCGACCAGGCGGTGCATCCCGCCCTCGAGCCCGCGGACCGCGACTCCGGCCGGGAGGTTCGCGCGGAGGGCGGCCACGCCCCGGGCGAGGGAGCCCGCGCGGGTGAGCGCGCCGTTCAGTCCGGGTGCGGCCAGGTCGACGTCGATGTCGTCCGGCCGGCTCGAGTACACGCCGGAGACGACCGGCGCGACCAGGTCCTCGAGCACGCGCTCGCCCATCCGGGTGCGCACCAGCTCGGCGAGGGAGTGCGCGCGGCCGATGCGCAGCACCGGCATCAGGGTGTCGAGCCAGGCGCGCCAGGCGCCGCGGCGGCCGATCGCCCGCACGACGTCGGGGGCGAGCGGCGTGCCGGGGATGCCGAGGATGCCGGCCCGGGGCGACGGCACGGAGCGGCCGCCCGAGAGGTGCAGCCACGAGCCGTGCGTCCGGGGCTCGACGATCGACTCGGCGAGCGGGACGCCGTCGAGGGTCAGCGCGGCGAGCGCCCGCTCGACGTGGCCGCCGCGGGTGGCGAAGCTCTCGGCGCCCGCGTCGAGCGCGGCTCCGGCCAGGGCGAGCGGAGAGACGGAGCCGCCGACCCGCTCCCCCGCCTCGAGCACCACGACGCGCAGGCCGATGCGCAGGCACTCCGCGGCGGCGGCGAGCCCCGCCACTCCGCCGCCGACGACGGCGACGTCGTACGACGCCGCGTCGCGGGGGCGCTCCTCGCTCACGGCCGCCAGGCGTGCACGAACGCGACGAGGCGCGTGAGCACGTCGGGGTCGGTCTCGGGCGGCACGCCGTGGCCGAGGTTGAGCACGTGCGCGGGGGCGCTCAGGCCCCGGCGGAGCACGTCGTCGACGTGGGACTCGAGGACCTCCCACGGCGCGGTCAGCAGCGCCGGGTCGACGTTGCCCTGCACCGGCACGAAGCCGCCGAGGCGGTGGTTGGCCTCGTCGAGCGGGATCCGGTAGTCGACGCCCACCACGTCGGCGCCGATGCCGTGCATCGCTCCGAGCAGCTCGCCGGTGCCGACGCCGAAGTGCACGATCGGGACGTTGCGGCGCGTCTCCCCGTGGTCGAACGCCAGGTCGCGCACGTGGACGAGGGCGCGCGCGGAGGCGGGAGCGACGTGGGTCGTGTAGTCCGAGAGCGAGAGCGCCCCGGCCCAGGAGTCGAAGAGCTGCGCGGCGCTGGCCCCGGCGAGCACCTGCGCGCGGAGGAAGCGGCCGGTGACCTCGGCGGTCCACTCCATCAGCTGAGCCCAGGCGGCGGGGTCGGCGTGCATCATCGTCCGCGCGCGCAGGTGGTCCTTGGACGGGCCGCCCTCCACCAGGTAGGCGGCCAGGGTGAAGGGAGCGCCGGCGAAGCCGATGAGCGGGGTGTCGCCGAGGCCCGCGACGGTGCGGCGCACTCCCTCGCGGATGGGCTCGAGCGTCTCGTCGAGCACGGACGGGTCGATCGAGGCGAGCTCGGCGACGTCGGCGGCCGTGCGCACCGGCTTCTCGAGCACCGGACCGCGACCGGGGACGATGTCGACGCCGACGCCCGCGAGCCGCAGCGGGATCACGATGTCGCTGAAGAAGATGGCCGCGTCCACTCCGTGGCGCCGCACCGGCTGCAGGGTGATCTCGCTCGCCAGCGCCGGGTCGAGGCAGGCGTCGAGCATCTTCGTGTCGGTGCGCAGGGCCCGGTACTCCGGGAGGCTGCGGCCGGCCTGGCGCATGAACCAGACGGGCGTCCTCTCGCCCCGCTCGGAGCGGTAGGCGCGCAGGAGCAGCGAGTCGGCCGTGCGGCCGGCGGAGAGGGGGTGCAGCGGATCGAGCAGGCCGTCGGTGGGGGAGGTCACCGCGGCATTATTCCAGGCGCATCCGTGCATTCCTCCCCAGTCCGGGGACCCCGCCCCGCAGAGCGCGCGTAGACTGACATGGTGCTTCTGTGTCTGACGGCGTCGCACAAGAACGCCAGCTTCGATCTCCTCGAGAAGCTCTCCGTCGACTCCTCCGCCGTGACCGCGGCCCTCTCCGAGGGGATCGACTTCGTCTCCGGAGCCGTCGTCGTCGCGACCTGCAACCGCTTCGAGGCCTACCTCGACATCGAGGAGCCGCTGACCGCCGCGCAGGCCGTCGCCGTCGAGGCCGCCACCGCCGCCGTCAGCGCCGCGACCGGCGTCGAGCAGGACGAGCTGCGCGGGAGCGTCGACGTCGTCTCGGGCGACCGGGTGGCCGAGCATCTCTTCGCCGTCTCCAGCGGGCTGGAGTCCGTCGTGGTCGGCGAGGGCGAGATCGCGGGCCAGGTCCGCCGGTCCCTCGAGGAGGCGCGCCGCCTCGGCACCACCTCCTCCGAGCTCGAGCGGCTGTTCCAGCGCGCCTCGCAGACCTCGCGCGGCATCAAGAACCGCACCGGCCTCGGCAGCGCCGGCCGCTCGATCGTGCGCCTCGCGCTCGACCTGGCCGCGAGCCGCGTCACCGACTGGCGGGCCGCCCGCGTCCTCCTCGTCGGCACCGGCAGCTACGCGCGGGCGACCGTCGCGGCCCTGCGCGACCGCGGAGTGGTGGACATCGCCGTGCACTCCCCCTCCGGCCGCGCCGAGGGCTTCGCCGCCCGCCGCTCGCTCCGGCCCATCGCCGCCTCCGATCTCGCGCTCGAGGCGGTCTCGGCCGACATCGTCATCACCTGCACCACGACCCAGGAGCCGGTGCTCGACGCCGCCCTGCTCGCCGCCGGGCGCCTCCAGGGCTTCTCCCGCGAGCGCCAGCTCGTGATCGACCTGGGCCTGCCGCGCAACGTCGCCTCCGACGTCACCTCGGTCGCCGGCGTCGAGCTCCTCGACCTCGAGACGATCAGCCTGCACGCACCTCTCGACGTGCTCGACGCGTCGCAGCAGGCGCGCGCGCTCGTCGACAAGGCGGCCCGGAAGTTCTCGGACGTCGCCGACGAGAAGAGCCTCACTCCGGCCGTCGTCGCCCTGCGCGCCCACGTGTTCGACGCGCTCGACGCCGAGATCGAGCGGGCCCGCTCGCGCGGCGACGAGGACGGCCGCACCGAGCAGGCGCTCCGCCACCTCGCCGGCGTCCTGCTGCACACTCCGAGCGTCCGCGCCCGCGACTACGCGCGCGCCGGAGCCCAGGGGGCCTATCTCACCGGGCTCGAGGCGCTCTTCGGCATCGAGGTCCCGGCCGAGCCCGCCGCCGCCGCCCGCCCCGACGCGGACGCCGCCACCGCGTGAGCCTCCGGCTCCCCTTCGACGCGGAGCCGCTGCGCTCCGCGCCGCTGCTCACCGAGCGCCTGCTCCTGCGTCCCCTCGGACCGGAGGACGCCGAGGACCACGCGCGCTACCAGGGCGACGCCGACGCCGTCCGGTTCCTCCGCTGGCCGGTGCGCACCCCCGAGGAGTCGCGGGCGCACCTGCAGCGCCGCCTCCCCTCGACACGGCTCGCCGCCGACGGCGACGCGGCCGTGCTGGCGATCGTCCCCCGGGAGGGCGTCCTCGCCGGGAGGATGATCGGCGACCTCACGCTCATCGCGACGTCCGTCGAGCAGGAGGCGGTCGAGATCGGCTGGGTGCTGCACCCGGAGGCGCAGGGGCGCGGCTACGCGACCGAGGCCGCCCGGGCGCTGCTCGACCTCGCGTTCGACACCCTCGGCGCCCACCGCGTGATCGCGCAGCTCGACGCTCGGAACACCGCCTCCGCCCGCCTCTGCGAGCGCCTCGGGATGCGCCTCGAGGCGCACCACCGGGAGGACGAGTTCTGCAAGGGCGAGTGGACCTCGACCCTCGTCTTCGCCTTGCTCGCCCGCGAGCGCTGACCGCAGGGCCGGCTGGTCCGCGCCCTCCGGGACGCCGCCGACCCGTCCGGTCGGCGGAGTCCCGGGAGGAGCGTCAGGCCCCGCGGAGCCCGGTGAAGAGGTACGACTCGAGCTGCTCGAGCGGGATGCGCTCCTGCTTCATCGTGTCGCGGTCGCGGACGGTCACGGCGTCGTCCTCGAGCGAGTCGAAGTCGACGGTCACGCAGTACGGGGTGCCGATCTCGTCCTGGCGGCGGTAGCGGCGGCCGATCGCTCCGGAGTCGTCGAAGTCGACGTTCCAGAGCTGGCGCAGCTGGTCGGCGACGCGGCGCGCGAGCGGCGAGAGGGCCTCATTGCGCGAGAGCGGCAGCACGGCCACCTTCACCGGCGCCAGGCGCGGGTCGAGGTGCAGCACGGTCCGCGTCTCGACCTTGCCCTTGGCGTTCGGCGGCAGCTCCTGCTCCTCGTAGGCGTCGACGAGGAACGCCATGAGCGCGCGGGTGAGGCCGAACGACGGCTCGATCACGAACGGCACGTAGCGCTCGTTCTTGTTCTGGTCGAAGAACGAGAGGTCCTTGCCCGAGTGCTCGATGTGCGTCTTGAGGTCGTAGTCGGTGCGGTTCGCGACTCCCATCAGCTCGCCCCACTCGCCCGAGGCGAAGCTGAAGCGGTACTCGATGTCGACGGTGCGCTTGGAGTAGTGGGAGAGCTTGTCCTTCGGGTGCTCGTACTGCCGGATGTTCTCGGGGTTCATCCCGAGCCCGACGAACCAGTCCCAGGCGAGCTGCATCCAGGTCTCCTGCCACTCCTCGTCCGTGCCGGGCTCGACGAAGAACTCGAGCTCCATCTGCTCGAACTCGCGGGTGCGGAAGATGAAGTTGCCGGGGGTGATCTCGTTGCGGAACGCCTTGCCGATCTGGCCGATGCCGAAGGGCGGCTTGCGACGGGCGCTCTGCAGCACGTTCGCGAAGTTGGTGAAGATGCCCTGGGCGGTCTCGGGACGCAGGTAGTGCAGACCCGACTCGTCGTCGACGACGCCGAGGTAGGTCTTCATCAGGCCCGAGAACTGCTTGATCTCGGTCCACTGGCCGACCTTGTCGGGGTGCTCCGGGTCGGGGATGTCGGCGAGGCCGTTCACGGGCGGGTGGCCGTTGACCTCCTCGTACTTCTCGAAGAGGTGGTCGGCGCGGTAGCGCTTGTGGGTGATCAGCGACTCGGTCAGCGGGTCCGAGAAGACGCCGACGTGTCCCGAGGCGTGCCAGATCGCCGTGGGCAGGATGACCGCGGAGTCCAGGCCGACGACGTCGCCCCGGCCCTGCACGAAGGTCTTCCACCACTGGCGCTTGATGTTCTCCTTGAACTCCACGCCGAGCGGCCCGTAGTCCCACGCGGAGCGGGTGCCCCCGTAGATCTCACCCGAGGGGAAGACGAATCCCCTGTGCTGCGCGAGGGTGATGACTTTGTCGAGGGTGGTGGGTTCTGCCACGGGTTGCTCCTCAGCTGTTCGGGCGCACGGGGCCCCGGCGCGCGCCGGCTGCGCGCGTCCTTCTGGTGTGCCCCCATGGTAGCCGCGGGGGCGCCGCGACGGTCCGCCCGCGGCGGGCATGATGAGCGGATGAGCACCCTCCCGCCGATCGTCGTGTCCGCCGTCGCCGTCCTCCGCGACCGGCGCGTCCTGATGGTCACGGCGCGGGGCCGCGACGTCCTCTACCTCCCCGGCGGCAAGGTCGACGAGGGCGAGAGCGGGATCGAGGCGGCGGCCCGCGAGGCCCGCGAGGAGCTCGGCGCCGTCGCGCTCGGCCTCGAGCCCCTGTTCACCGTTTGCACCCAGGCGCACGGCGAGCCGGAGGGGCGGGAGGTCCACATGAGCGTCTTCGCCGCCGAGCTCGACCGGGAGGCGCGCCCGAGCGGCGAGATCGGTTCGCTGCACTGGGTCGACGGCTCCGATGCGGGCCGCTGCCCGCCCGCCGGGGTCGAGACCCTCCGGCTGCTGCGCGGTCTCGATCTCGTCGACTGACCCTCCGGCTCCGGGCCGACCGCGGGGCGGCTAGCCTCGTGGCGTGGAGACGAGACGGCGTGCACGGGACCGGTCGAGCGCGGAGGAGCCGGACCGGCTCGAGCCGGTGCGGCTGGAGGCGGCCGTGCCGATCCTGCGGATCTTCTCGGTCGCCAAGGCGGGCGAGTTCTACGTCGACTACCTCGGCTTCGAGGTGGACTGGGAGCACCGCGCCGCGCTCGACGCCCCCCTCTACCTGCAGGTGTCGCGCTCGGGGCTCCGCCTGCACCTCAGCGAGCACCACCGCGACGGCAGTCCCGGCGCCGCGGTGCACGTCGCCCTCCGCGGTGTCCGCGAGCTGCACGCCGAGCTCGACGCGAAGGCGTACCCCTACCTCAACCCGCGGATCACCCGCACGCCGTTCGGCTTCGCGCTCGACGTGATCGATCCGTTCGGCAACCAGCTGCGCTTCGCGGAGCCGGCCCCGGTGCCGCGCCTGCCCTGATCGGTCCGCGTGCGGGTGCTTGTACAACCTGAGCGCCGACTGATCAACCGTTCACCGGCCGTCCATGCACTTCGGAGTCCCATCCTTTAGCGTGGCTCCGATGGCTTCACGGGGGACGATCGAGCGGCCGGTCACGGCCCGGGCAACGGGACGGCAGCGCCGGCCGCGGCTCCGCTTCATGGAGGCTGCACCGCTGGCGACGGGCCTGCTGGGCTCGATCGCGATCCTCCTCGGCTCGCTCGGCGTGGGCTACCTGCCCGCCGGCTCGCCCATCCGCGACTGGCCTCTCGTCGCCTCGATCCGCGCCACGGGCTGGCTCACCGAGTCCAGCGGCGCCCTCGTCGTGGGCGGCGGGATGCTGCTGCTGATCGCGTGGCTCCGCCTGCGCACGGTCGCGCTCGCGGCGGGCCCCGGCTCCGTCCGCACCATCGTGGTGGCGGCCCTCGCCTGGACCGCTCCGCTCCTCGTGACGGTGCCGCTGTTCAGCCACGACATGTTCTCCTACGTGGCGCAGGGTCGCCTGATGACCCAGGGCATCGACCCCTACACCCACGGCGTCGCGACGCTCCCCGGCTGGTTCGACCTCGGCGTCGACCCGCTCTGGGCCGACACGCCCACGCCCTACGGGCCCCTCTACCTCCTGATCGAGCGCACCGCGGTGCAGTTCGCGGGCTACGGCGCACCCGAGCTCTCGATCGCGATGCTCCGCGCCGTGTCGGTCGCCGGCGTCGCCGTCATGGCCGTCTACGCGCTCCGCCTGGCGCGCCTGCGCGGCCTCTCGGTCCCGCTCACCGCCTGGACGATCGTCGCCAACCCGCTGACCCTCGTGCTCTTCGTCGTCGCCGGCCACAACGACTCCGTGATGCTGGCGCTCATCCTCGCGTCGCTCTACTACGCCCAGACCGACCGGCGCATCGCCGCCGTCGTGCTGATGGCCGGAGCGATCGCGATCAAGCCGATCGCCGTGATCGCGCTCCCCGTGCTCGCGCTCCTGTGGCTGCGCCACGACGCGACGTGGCGCGAGCGCACCCGCGGCTGGCTCTGGACGGGCGCCGGAGCGCTCGGCCTCGTGGTCGCCGTCGGGCTGCTCGCGGGCGTCGGGGTCGGCTGGGTCGCGGCGATGGTCGTGCCCGGCTCGATCCTGCACTGGTACGCGCCGATGTCGTTCGTCACGGTCTCGGTCTCCCGCGCCGTCGAGTTCACCGGTCACGACCCCGCCGCGGCGATCGCCGTGGTCAAGATCCTCGCGCTCGGGCTCGCCGGCCTGATCGCTGCGCGCCTCATGCTGTCGCGGCGCTCCATCGATCCGCTCGCCCGCCTGTCCGGTGCGCTGCTCGCGTTCGTGACGGCGTCGACCGCCATCCACCCCTGGTACGCCCTCTGGATCCTCCCGATCGCCGCGCTCGCGCGCCCGTGGAGCCGCTCCCACGTGCACCTGGCGGTCTACGCGTCGATATTCCTCATGTGCGTCACGCTCGCCGAGCCGATCGACGGCGGAGGCGGCACGATGGACCAGATCCCGGCGCGGGTCGCGACGATCGCCGCGATCGCCGTGGTCGGGATGTACGTCCTCCTCGGCTACACGGACGAGGAGCGGGTCGAGGGCCTGCCCCTCGTGCGCGCGCTGCCGTTCGGCTCCGTGATCCTCGCCCGCCTCAGCGGCGGCCGCCTGGTCGACGCCCGGATGGCCGCGACGCGCCTGCGCGACTAGCCGGAGCCGCGGCTCAGGAGTCGGACTCGTCGCTCCGACGGCGAGTGCGGCGGTCGAGCGCGGCCTGCGCCGTCTCGGCGGCCGAGTCCGGGGAGCCGACCGGCCCGGTGGGTCCGGCGAGGGTGTTCGAGAGCGACGACAGCCAGCCGGAGTCGTCGCGGCCGGCGTTCAGCGCATCCGAGAAGAGGGGGAGGTCGCTGCGGGTGGCGTGGATCGCGTAGGACTCGCGGGAGAACCCGTTGTCGGGGACGACGGGCGTCCTGCGGGACGCGCGCGTGGAGTCCGGGGCCTGCTCCTGTCGAGCAGCGTTCGACACCTGCTCCTGGGCGGCCTGCTCCCGGCGGGCGTCGCGCTCGTCGCGCGGGGTGCTGCTGTCGTGGTCCACGGCGGTCCTCCTGCTCTCCGCCCCGAGCGGAGGGACGGGCGCCGCGATGACGGGGCGGCGCCCGGTCAGGCTACCCCTCGTTCAGGGCGTGGCGTCGTCGTCGGCCTCTGATCGTGGCGCGGGGCGCCAGACGACCAGCTCGGTCCGGCGCTGCGCGCGCGTGCCGTGGCGCAGAGTGACCACGTCCCCCTCGAGTCCGGCGGCGAACACGCGGCGGCCCGGCCGGTTCAGGAGCTCGTCGGCGAGGGCCGACTCCAGCTCGCGCACCCGCTGCGAGAGCGACTGCACCTGGTTCTCGAGCTGCAGGATGCGCGCGATGCCCTCGAGCGAGACGCCCTCGGAGGAGAGCCGGGCGACCTCGCGCAGCTGCACCACGTCGCGCATCGAGTAGCGGCGCGACTTGCCCGCGGTGCGGGTCGGGCTCACGAGCCCGAGCCGGTCGTACTGCCGGAGCGTCTGCGGGTGCATCCCCGCCAGCTCGGCGGCGATTGCGATCGCGAAGACGGGCGTGTTCTCGTCCATGTCTCCTCCTCCGACCGGTCGCGCCGATCCGGTGCTAGTAGCGGGCCTTCTCCAGGATGTCCTCGCGCGGGTCCTCGTCCGGCTCGGCGGCGGCGTAGGCCTCGAGGGCCTCACGGGCGGCGGCGGACAGGTGGCTCGGGACGGCGACCTGCAGGACGGCGAGCAGGTCGCCCGTGCCCTTGGGAGTCGTGACGCCGCGGCCCTTGACGCGCAGGACGCGGCCGCTCGGGGTGCCTGCGGCGACCCGGAGCTTGACGGGCTCGCCGCCGAGGGTCGGCACCTCGATCGTCGCGCCGAAGACCGCCTCGACGAAGGTCACGGGGACCGTCACGCGCAGGTTCAGCCCGTCGCGCTCGAACACCGGATGCTTGCGGACCGAGACGGTGAGCACCAGGTCGCCGGGATCACCGCCGTCCGGGCTGGGGCGGCCCTTGCCGCGGACGCGGATCTTCTGGTCGTCGGCCACGCCGGCCGGGATGCGCACCGAGAGGGTGCGCCCGTCGCCGGTCTGCAGCTGGACGGTGTCACCCCGGGTCGCGGTGCGGAAGTCGATGGTGGTGCTGGCGGTGACGTCGGCGCCCTTCTGCGGGCCGCCGAAACCGCGGTAGCCGCCGCTGGGCTGGCCGAAGCGGCTGCCTCCGCCGCCGAACATGCCGCCGAGGATGTCCTCGAAGCCGGGCGGCGGGCCCTGCTGGGTGCTGTAGGAGGTGCGCCCGCCCTGGCCGAACATGCCGCCGAAGACGTCGTCGAACCCTCCGGGTTGGCCTCCCGCGGTGAAGCGCGCTCCGCCGCCCATGGCGCGGATCTGGTCGTACTCCTTGCGCTGCTCGGCGTCCGAGAGCACGGTGTACGCCTCGCTGATCTCCTTGAAGCGCGCCTCGGCCTTCGCGTCCCCCGGGTTGGAGTCGGGGTGGAACTGGCGGGCGAGCTTGCGGTAGGTCTTCTTCAGGTCCGCGGCGGAGACGTCCTTGGACACGCCGAGGACCTTGTAGAAGTCCTTGTCGAACCAATCCTGGCTGGCCATGTGCCTCTTCCTGTGTCGAATGCGGCGAGGGACCCCGCCCCGGTCCGGCAGCGTGCTGCCGAGCGGGGCGGGGTCCTCCGCGGTGGTGGTGCCGGTGGCGGGGTCAGTCGGCGGGGACTGCCACGACCACCTTGGCGGCCCGCAGCAGCGAGCCTCCGAGGTAGTAGCCCGCCTCGACGACGTCCGCGACCGTGGAGGTCTCGGCGCCGGGGGTGGGCTGCTGGAAGATCGCCTCGTGGATGTTCGGGTCGAACAGGTCGCCCACGGCGCCGGTCTTCACCAGGCCGAGCTTCTCCACTCCGCCGCGCAGCTTCTGCGCGATGGCCGTGAAGGGCCCGCCCTCGGCGAGGTCGCCGTGCTTCTCGGCGCGGTCGAGGTCGTCGAGCACGGGGAGGATGACCTTCACCGCGTCGCCGATCGCCCGCTCCTTGTCGACCTGGCGGTTGGCCTCGGTTCGCTTGCGGTAGTTCGCGTACTCGGCGGTCACCCGCTGGAGGTCGGCGAGGTGCTCGGCCGCGAGCGTCTCGGCGCTGGACTGTCCCGAGAGGAACGAGAGGTCGGCGTCCGAGAGGCTGGTCTCGACGTCGGGCCCCTCGGCCTCGATGAGGCCCTCCTGGTCCTGGGCGTCCTGCGCCGCCTCGGCTCCCGCCTCGCCGCCGGTGACCGGCTGCTCCTCGGGGAGGTCCTGGGGCTCGTTCTCGGCTGCCATGGCTACTTCGTGTCCTTCGGCTCGTCCTCGTCGATGACCTCGGCGTCGACGATGTCCTCGTCGTCCTTCTTGTCACCGTCGGCCGGAGCGTCCGCGGGGGCGCTCTGCGCGGCCTGGTCCTGGGAGTAGATCGCCTGGCCGATCTTGGTCTGCGAGGCGTTGAGGGCGTCGAACGCGGTCTTGACGGCCGCGTCGTCGTCGCCGGCGAGCGCGGTCTTCAGCGCGTCGACGTCTCCCTGCACCTCGGACTTGACGTCCTCGGGCAGCTTGTCCTCGTTGTCCTTGATCAGCTTGTCGATCGAGTACGCCAGGGTCTCGGCGTTGTTGCGGATCTCGGCGGCCTCGCGGCGGGCCTTGTCCTCGGCGGCGTGCTCCTCGGCCTCGCGGACCATGCGGTCGATGTCGTCCTTGGGCAGCGACGAGCCGCCCGTGATCGTCATCGACTGCTCCTTGCCGGTGCCCTTGTCCTTCGCGGACACGTGGACGATGCCGTTGGCGTCGATGTCGAAGGTGACCTCGACCTGCGGGATGCCGCGCGGGGCCGGCGCGATGCCGGTCAGCTCGAACGTGCCCAGGTTCTTGTTGTCGCGGGTGAACTCGCGCTCGCCCTGGAAGACCTGGATCGCGACGGACGGCTGGTTGTCGTCGGCCGTGGTGAAGGTCTCGGACCTCTTGGTCGGGATCGCGGTGTTGCGCTCGATGAGCTTCGTCATGATCCCGCCCTTGGTCTCGATGCCCAGCGAGAGCGGGGTCACGTCGATCAGGAGGACGTCCTTGCGCTCGCCCTTGAGGACGCCGGCCTGCAGCGCGGCGCCGACGGCGACGACCTCGTCCGGGTTGACGCCCTTGTTGGGCTCCTTGCCCCCGGTGAGCTTCTTGACGAGCTCGGCGACGGCCGGCATGCGGGTCGAGCCGCCGACGAGGACCACGTGAGCGATGTCCTCGACCTTGACGCCCGCCTCGGCGATGACGTCGGTGAAGGGCTTGCGGGTGCGCTCGATCAGGTCGCTGGTGAGCTCCTCGAACTTGGCGCGGGTGAGCGTCTCGTCGAGGTTCGCCGGACCGTTCTCGGTGAGCGAGAGGTAGGGCAGCTGGATGCTGGTCGAGGTGCTCGAGGAGAGCTCCTTCTTCGCCTGCTCCGCGGCCTCCTTGAGGCGCTGGCGAGCGATCTTGTCCTTCGAGACGTCGACGCCGGTCGAGTCCTTGAAGCGCTTGACCAGGTGGTCGACGACGCGCTGGTCCCAGTCGTCGCCGCCGAGGCGGTTGTCGCCCGAGGTCGCACGGACCTGGATGGTCGAGAAGTCGTCGTCCTTGCCCACCTCGAGGAGGGAGACGTCGAACGTTCCGCCGCCGAGGTCGAAGACGAGGATGAGCTCGTCCTCCTTGCCCTTGTCGAGGCCGTAGGCCAGCGCGGCCGCGGTGGGCTCGTTGATGATGCGCAGGACGTTGAGGCCGGCGATCTCGCCGGCGTCCTTGGTCGCCTGGCGCTCGGCGTCGTTGAAGTAGGCCGGGACGGTGATGACCGCGTCGGTCACCTTGTCGCCCAGGTACTGCTCCGCGTCGCGCTTGAGCTTGCCCAGGATGCGGGCCGAGATCTCCTGCGGGGTGTACTTCTTGTCCTCCACGCCGAAGGTCCAGTCGGTGCCCATGTGGCGCTTGACCGACGCGATGGTGCGGTCGACGTTGGTGACGGCCTGGCGCTTCGCGGTCTCGCCGACGAGCACCTCCCCGTCCTTGGTGAACGCCACGACGGACGGCGTGGTGCGGAAGCCCTCGGCGTTGGCGATGACGGTGGGCTCGCCTCCCTCGAGGACGGCCACGACAGAGTTGGTGGTTCCCAGGTCGATGCCTACGGCACGGGACATATGCGTTGTTCTCCTTCGCGATCGGCGTCGCGCGGGCGGCTGCCGGTCAGTTGACGGGTGGTGCGGAATCCTCTGCGGGAGTTGAGCCCCGCACGCTCAAGTTTACGCATCCGTCGTCTCGCGTCAAGTCCGGAGGCGAGAAGTTGAGTCGCATCGGCTCAACTCTCAGACTCACGGGTCCCGCCGCTTCCGGCCGTTCACCTCCTCCCCCTACGGTGGGCCCATGACGACGCGCACCGGCCGCTGGCCCGTCCTCGCCTGGGGCCTGTGGGACTGGGGCGGATCGGCCTTCAACGCGGTGGTGACCACCTTCGTCTTCACCGTCTACCTGACCACCGACGGGCTCTTCGGCACCTCGAGCGGAGTCTCGGCCGCGCTCGGCTGGTCCCTCGCCGCCGCCGGCGTGGTCGTCGCCGTCATCGCGCCGATCACCGGCCGCCGGGCCGACCTCGGCGGGCACCGCCGGCTCTGGCTCGGGATCCACTCCGCCGTCGTCGTCCTCTGCATCCTGCTGATGTTCCTCGTGCGCCCCGACCCGGCCCTCCTCTGGCTGGGACTCGGACTGCTCGCGGTCGGCACGGTCTTCTTCGAGTTCGCGAGCGTCAACTACAACGCGATGCTCCTCCAGGTCTCGACCCGGGCGACCATCGGCCGCGTCTCCGGCTTCGGGTGGGGCATGGGCTACGTCGGCGGGATCGTCCTGCTGCTGATCGTGTACTTCGGCTTCATCTCGCCCGAGGTCGGGCTCTTCGGAGTGACGGGGGACGACGGCCTCGACGTGCGCGTCTCGATCCTGGTCGCCGGCGTGTGGTTCGCCGTCTTCGCCCTCCCTGTGCTGGTCGCGGTGCCGGAGACGCCGGCGCGCGCGAGCCGGGCGGAGCGCGTCGGCGTGATCGCCTCCTACCGCGCGCTCTTCGCGCAGGTCGCCGGCCTCTGGCGCGAGAGCCGCAGCACCGTGGCCTTCCTCATCGCCAGCGCGGTGTTCCGCGACGGGCTCACCGGGGTCTTCACCTTCGGCGGCGTGCTGGCGCAGGGCACCTTCGGCTTCGACGCCGGCGAGGTGATCCTCTTCGCCATCGCCGCGAACGTCGTGGCCGGAGTGGCGACCATCTCGGTCGGCGCGCTCGACGACCGCATCGGCCCCAAGGCCGTGATCGTCGCCTCGCTCATCGGCCTGGTCGTCTGCGGCACCGCCGTCTTCGTCCTGCACGACGGGGGGAGCACGGTGTTCTGGATCTTCGGCCTGCTGCTGTGCCTGTTCGTCGGCCCGGCGCAGTCGGCGAGCCGCAGCTACCTCGCCCGCCTCATCCCGGAGGGACGCGAGGGCGAGATCTTCGGCCTCTACGCGACCACCGGGCGGGCGGCCTCGTTCCTCGCGCCCGCCGCCTTCGCAGCCGCCGTCTCGATCGCCGCGGCCGTCTCGGGCAGCGGCGAGGCGAACGTGCAGTACTGGGGCATCCTCGGGCTCGTCCTCGTCCTCGCCGTGGGGCTGGTGCTGCTCCTGCCGGTGCGCCGTCCGCCGGCCACCGCCCCCGTCGTGCCGGAGCCGCGGCTCGCTCCGCCCGCCCGCCGGGACTGACGAGGCCCGTCCCGCGGGAGACGCGGGCGAGGCCCCTCCCCGCGCGCCGCCGGCCGCGGATCAGACCGTGGCGATCCAGAACACGATCAGCAGGAGCGTGACGAGGAAGCCGGTCAGGAAGTTCAGCGCGAGGAAGCGCTTCCAGCCCGCATTCGCCCGCTCCGCCTCGGCGTCCTCGAGCGACCGGTACGGCCAGATGCTCATCGCGTACGGCACCGCGAGGATCGCCGCGAGGGTCCCCGGCCAGGGCAGCAGGAGCAGGAGCAGGCCGCTCGCGACGTAGGCGGCGATGGCGAAGCGCGTGGTCGCCTTCGCTCCGATCACGGTCGCGATCGAGCCGATGCCGCCCGCGCGGTCGGCCAGGATGTCCTGCACCGCGCCGAAGGCGTGGCTCGCGATCCCCCAGAGGAAGAACGCCACGAGCAGCGCCACCAGAGGTCCGGTGACCACGGTGCCCGCGAGGGCGATCCCGTAGACGGCCGGGCTGACGAAGTGGGTCGCCGAGGTCAGCGAGTCGACGAACGGGCGCTCCTTGAAGCGGAGCCCCGGCGCACTGTAGGCGATCACGGCGAAGACGCTGATCGCGAGGACCAGCCACGAGACCGGTGACCCGAGCAGCACGAGCGCCACCAGGAACGGCACGTTCGTGGCCACCGCCGCGATCAGCGTCGCGCGGTGCTCGCTCCGGTCGAGCACGGCGCCCTCGACGCCGCCCTTGCGGGGGTTCCGCAGGTCGGACTCGTAGTCGAAGACGTCGTTGATCCCGTACATCGCGAGGTTGTAGGGGATGAGGAAGTAGATCGTGCCGAGCACGAAGGCGAGGTCGATCTCGCGGGTGGTCAGCAGGTACGCCGCCGCGAACGGGTAGGCGGTGTTGACCCAGCTCAGCGGGCGGCTCGAGACGAACAGCGCGCGCAGCCGGTTCACGGCTCGCTCCGACGACGCGAGGGCAGGAGCACCCAGAGCGCCGGGAGGGCGAGGGCCGCGGCGATCGCGTAGGCGAAGTCCTCGATCGGAGCGACACCGATCCGGATCCCCGAGATCAGGTCGTCGTCGTAGGCGACCAGCAGGCCCACTCCGATCATGATGTTGTCGAACACGGCGGTCATCACCAGCAGCACGGCGAGCGTGCCGAGGACGGCGGGCAGGCGCAGGACGCGTCGGCGCAGCGCGAGCAGCAGCAGCACCAGCACCACCGCGAGGAACACGGCGTTGAGGAGGAGGTAGGTCACGCGCGCGCCTCCGCCCGCCGGGAGACGCGCTGCGAGAGGAAGCCGTGCACGTCCATCGTCAGGTAGCAGAGCAGGGTGAGGAAGAGGACCTCCTCGACCGGGAGCTCCGGCGCGATCTGCAGGCCGGTCATGTAGGAGGTCTCGCCGCGGAAGAAGACGCCCAGGCCGATCCCCACGAGGTCCCAGACCAGGAAGAACGCGACTCCCACGGGCAGCACGATCGCCGCGCGTCGCGCGTCCGCCCAGAAGAACAGCCGGAAGCGGCGGTCGAGCACGATCATCCCGGTGATCGAGACGAGGAGCGCGAGCAGGTAGAGGATCCCCACGCCTACTCCCCCACGGCGACGGGCGCGACCGGAGCGGACGGCGCCTCCCGCACGGGCAGCGGCTCGGTCGACACGTCGCCGCGCACGCGCTTGAGCATGACCTCGGCGCTGATGATGCACATCGGCAGGCCGATGCCGGGGATCGTGGAGCTGCCGGCGAAGAGCAGGCCGTCGACGTGCCGGCTGACGTTCCCGGCGCGGAAGAAGGCGCTCTGCGAGAGGACGTGGGCCGGTCCGAGCATCGAGCCGCGCCAGGCGCCGAGGTCGCTCTCGAAGTCGGCCGGGCCGATGGTGCGGCGGACGACGATCCGCTCGGCCAGGTCGGTCGCGCCGGTCCAGGACGCGATCTGCGCGATGGCCTGGTCGGCGATGGCCTCGACGCGCGCGTCGCCCGCGCCGTCGACTCCGCCGTGGCCGATCGAGGTGTCGGCGGGGATCGGCACGAGCACGAACAGGTTCTCGTGCCCCTCCGGAGCCGTGCTCGCGTCGGTCGCGCTCGGGCGGCAGACGTAGATCGACGCGGGATCGGGGACGGTCGGGTGCTCGCCGAAGATCTTGTCGAAGTTGTCGCGCCAGTCCTTCGTGAAGAGCAGGGTGTGGTGCTCGAGCTCGGGCAGCTCCCCGCGCACGCCCAGGAGGACGAGGACGGCGCTCGGGCCGGGCTCGCGCTTCTCCCAGTAGGCGGGCGGGTAGGTCCGCAGCTCCTCGGGGAGGAGCGACTGCTCGGTGGTGAAGAGGTCGGAGGCGTTGACGACCAGGTCGGCGGGGATCCGCTCCGTGCCGTCGGGGCCCGTGAACTCGACTCCGACGACCTCGGCGCCGCGGCGTCCGCCGCGGGGCGAGCGGGCGGTGAGGATCCGTGTGGCGGGCGAGGACGTGCGGACGGTGACGCCGGCCTCCTCGGCGACGTCGGCGACCGCCTCGATCAGCTTCGTGAATCCGCCCATCGGGTAGAGCACGCCGTCGGCGAGGTCGAGATGGCTCATCAGGTGGTACATGCTCGGCGCGGCGAACGGCGAGGAGCCGAGGAAGACGGCCGGGTAGCCGAGGATCTGGCGCAGCCGGTTGTCGGTGACCGCCGTCGCCGCGAACGTGTCGAGCGGCGTGAGCAGCAGGCGGCCGAGCCTCCCGGTCCGGCTGAGCACGTCGCGGCGCAGCAGCGGGAGGAAGGAGGAGAAGCTCGTGTAGAGGAAGCGGCGCTTGGCCATCTCGTAGGTGTCGCGCGCGGAGTCGAGGTACGCGCGCATCCGCTCGCCCGCTCCGGGCTCGATGCTCTCGAAGAGCGCGAGGTTCGACTCGAGGTCGGCGAGCACGTCGATCGGCTCGTCGACGCCCTCGCTGTAGACCCGGTAGCCGGGGTCGAGCGTGACGAGGTCGAGGCGCTCCTCGGCGCTGGTGCCCATGAGGCGGAAGAAGTGGTCGAACACCTCGGGCATCAGGTACCAGGAGGGACCGGTGTCGAAGCGGAAGCCCTCGTGCTCCCACGAGCCGGCGCGGCCGCCGACGGCCTCGCGCGCCTCCAGGAGGGTCACGTCGTAGCCGTCGCGCGCGAGCAGCGCGGCGGAGGCGAGTCCGCCGATCCCCCCGCCGATGACGACGGCGCGGTGCGGGCCGGTCCTCGAGCGGGTCGCGCGGACGGGGCCGGGGCCCAGGCGCGGGCCGAGCGTCGACACGGCCGCCTTCGCCGCGAGCGCCGCCTTGGCGGCCGTGGGCACGCTGACGCGGGCGCGGAGGAGCTCCTCGGCGGGCGTCGCGCGGATCCGGTCGGCCAGGGCGGCGAAGAGGGAGTGGGCCAGCAGGACCGCGCGCCGGCTCGAGCGCGGGAGCTCGGGCACGATGGCGGCGGCCTCGGCGAGGTCGTCGTCGAGGTCGGCGAGCAGCGAGGCCTTGTCGCGCTCGGAGAACGCCCGCGGGTCGACTCCGGGGAAGTAGCTGCGGCCGAGGCCGTCGACGTCGGCGGCGAGATCGCGGAGGAAGTTGACCTTCTGGAACGCGGCGCCCAGGCGGCGCGCTCCGGCCACGAGCCGCTCGCGGGCGGCCTCGGAGACGAGCCCCGCGTCCGGCGCCGCGAGGAACACGTGCAGGCACATCAGCCCGACGACCTCGGCGGAGCCGTAGACGTAGGCCTCGAAGGACTCGGGGGTGTGCTCGGTCTCGCGGAGGTCGGCGCGCATCGACGCGAAGAACGGCCGGGTGAGCTCGGTGCCGAATCCGGTCGCCCGCGCGGTCCGCGCGAAGGCGTGGATCACGAGGTTGGAGCTGTAGCCGGAGGCGAGCGCGCGCTCGGTCTCTGCCTCGAAGGCGTCGAGGGACTCCTCCACCGCGGCCCGGTCGAGACGGGCCTCCTCGGCGACGCCGTCGACGATCTCGTCGGCGACGCGCACGAGGGCGTAGACGTCCTCCACCCGCTCGCGGACGCCCGGGGCGAGCAGGCGCGTGGCCAGCCCGAAGGAGGTGGAGTAGCGGCGGATCACCTGCGCGGACGACTCGTGCGCGACGCGGTCGTACAGTTCGCTCTGGCGGCTCATCGTGCCACCGTACGGGGGCACGGCCGGGCGGAGCGCATCGTCGCGCGCATCCGCGCGTGGCGGACAGCGCTCATCGGGTGCGCCCGACCACGCTGGCCACGAGCGGGCGGACCTCGTTGCGAAAGGCCTCCGACACCGCGGGCGTCTCCAGCGCCGCCCAGGCGCGGTCGGCGAACTGGTTCGCGAGCCCCTCGGCGTAGCTGCGGGCGCCGCACTCCTCGAGGATGCCGCGCACCTTCTCCGCGGTCTCGGGCGCGAGGTGCTCGTCGCCGATCAGCGCCTCGATGTCGGGCCAGCAGTCCGTGCCGGCCGCGTGGGCGATGAGGACGGTGCGCTTGCCCTCGCGGAGGTCGCCCAGCGTGGTCTTGCCGGTCTGCCCCTCCGAGCCGAAGACCCCGAGCAGGTCGTCGACGATCTGATAGGCGATGCCGATCCAGCGGCCGAACTCGCCGAGGGCGTCCACCGCGGCGTCCGAGGCCCCGGCGAGGATCGCTCCGGCCTGCAGCGGCGCCTCGAACGAGTAGACGGCCGTCTTGAGGCGCTCCATCTCGAGCACCTCGTCGACCGAGGGCATGCCCGGCATGAGGGAGAAGTCCACATCGGCCAGCTCACCCGCGGCGGAGGCGAAGACGGCCTCGTCGAGCAGGGTGAGCAGGCGGGCCCGCACGCCGTCGGAGGCGCCGACGCCCTCGACGAGGCGGTGGGCGCCGGTGAGGGCGAGGTCCCCGGCGATCACGGCCACCGAGGTGCCCCGGTGCTCGGCGATCGGGATGGAGAGGCCCGCGGTCGTCGCCTCGTCGCGGTAGCTGCCCGAGACGTTCGGGCCGCCGCGGCGCACGAAGTCGCGGTCGATCACGTCGTCATGCACGATCAGCGCGGTGTGCAGCAGCTCGAACGCCGCGCCGAGGTGGGCGGCGGCCTCCGGATCCTGGCCGCCGTGGGCCTCGTACGCGGAGATCACCATCAGCGGGCGGAAGCGCTTGCCGCCGCGGGTGTTGGCCTCCAGCGTCTGCCAGAGGGTCAGGTAGCGGGGTCCGAGACGCACCGCCCGGGACCTCGCCAACGAGAAGAACCTGTCCAGGACGGCATCGACGTGCTCCTGCCTCAACCGGGACAGAACCACGGGGTCGCGCGTATCCACGTGGGAAGGCTAACAAAGGGGAGAACCAGGACGATAAGCCGGCTGATGTGTTGCGGCGTGCTTGACTTGCGGGTATGACTTCGCCAGCCGCCACTGTGCAGACGGACCGGATCGAGCAGGTGGTCCTCCTCGACGAGGCCGGGAACGCTGTGGGGGTCGCCGACAAGGCGACCGTGCACGACACGGCCACTCCCCTGCACCTCGCGTTCTCCTGCCACGTCTTCTCCCCGGACGGCGCGCTTCTGGTGACCCGCCGCGCACTCGAGAAGCGCACCTGGCCGGGCGTCTGGACCAACTCCTTCTGCGGGCACCCCGCCCCGGGCGAGCGGATCGAGGACGCCGTCGTCCGCCGGGCCGAGCGCGAGCTCGGCGCCCGGCTGGCCACGCTGGAGGTCGCCCTGCCGGACTTCCGCTACCGCGCGGTCGACGCGTCCGGCGTCGTCGAGAACGAGATCTGCCCCGTCTACACGGCGACGCTGTCGAGCCGCGACGCCCTCGATCCGCGCCTCGACGAGGTCATGGACTACGAGTGGGTCGACGCCGAGGCGACGCTCGCCGCCGTCCGCTCGACCCCCTGGGCGTTCTCCCCCTGGCTCGTGCTGCAGCTCCCCCGCCTGCTGGGCTGACCCCCGCGCCCTGATCCCTGCGCCGGAGTCAGTCGGTGTAGACGTCCGTGCGGTGGAAGTTGAGCGCCGACCGCGACGCGGTCGGACCGCGCTGGCCCTGGTACCGCGAGCTGTACTCCGCCGAGCCGTAGGGCTTCTCGGCGGGCGAGCTGAGGCGGAAGAAGCACATCTGGCCGATCTTCATCCCCGGCCAGAGCGTGATGGGGAGCGTCGCGACGTTGCTGAGCTCGAGGGTGACGTGGCCGGTGAAGCCCGGATCGATGAACCCGGCGGTCGAGTGGGTCAGCAGCCCGAGCCGTCCGAGCGAGCTCTTGCCCTCGAGGCGCGCCGCGATGTCGTCCGGCAGCGACACCTCCTCGTAGGTCGAGCCGAGCACGAACTCTCCCGGGTGGAGGATGAACGGCTCGCCCTGCGGCGTCTCGACCAGGCGGGTCAGCTCGGGCTGGTCCTCGGCCGGATCGATGTACGGGTAGCGGTGGTTGTCGAACAGCCGGAAGAAGCGGTCGAGGCGCACATCGACGGACGACGGCTGCAGCATCGACGGATCGTGCGGGGCGAGCCCCACGCGGCCGGAGGCGAGTTCGAGCGAGATGTCGCGGTCGGAGAGGAGCACGCTGCGATCCTAGGGCGTGGTGCGAACCCGGGGCGTGGGCCGGCTCCGGGCCTTGCTACGATGTCCTGGTGCGCCCGAGCGGCGCCGCGCGAGTGTAGTTCAATGGTAGAACTTCTGCTTCCCAAGCAGATGGCGCGGGTTCGATTCCCGTCACTCGCTCTCCTCCTCCCCTCGTCTGCGGCCGATCCTCCGGCCCGATGCGAGCGGCTCCTCCTCCGGCCCGACGCGAGCGGCTCCTCCTCCGGCGCTGCAGCGGCGTCCGTCAGCGCAGCGGCGTCCGGCAGACCAGCGGCGTCCGTCATCCCAGCAGCGGCAGCCGCCGGACGATCCTGTCGATCCGGTTCCTCGGCCCCACCAGGCTGACCGCGAGGTACTGCAGCTCGTCGGAACCGCTCGCCGCCACCGCCTCCCGGTACTCGTCGTACACCCGGGTGGCCTGCGCCGACGCGGGCATGTCGGCGACGAACGTCCCGTCGTGCGCCTCGGCCTTCGCGCGGATCGCGAGCAGGGTCGCCGCGTCGGCGGCGAGGACCGTGCAGCCGGCCCACGGCAGACCGGGATGCAGCGATCCGGACGCGTCGGCGGGGCTCGGTCCGAGCAGCCCCGCGACGTGCGCGGCCGTCGCGGCGCCCACGCAGATCGCGGCGTTCACGGCGCGGCCGGCGGGGAGGGACTCGTCGACGACGACCACCCACTTGAGGCGGGCCGAGCGGGTGGGCGCGGCGGTGTCGATCTCGTCGGGGTGGAAGCCGACGGCGTCGGGGGCGGGGATGGTCATGATGCTCCTCGGTTCGTGCGCAGTGACGTCACGAACAGTAGGCAGGAGGGCTCCCCTTCGGCAGGATCTCCGTATGAACGACCAGCAGAACGGCCCAGGAGCGGCACTCGACGAACTCGACGTCCGGATCCTGCAGGTCCTGCAGTCGGATGCACGGATCACGAACCGTGACCTCGCAGCCGCCGTGCACGTCTCGCCGACCACCGCCCTCGACCGCACGAGGAGCCTCCGGCGCCGCGGCGTGATCACCGGCGCGACGCTCACTCTCGACTTCGCGGCCCTCGGGCGCGGCGTGCAGGCGCTGATCGCGGTCCGCATCCGTCCGCCGTCGCGCGAGATCATCGAGGCCTTCCGCGACTGGGTCGCCGGCCTCGACGAGACGGTCGGCGTGTTCGTCACCTCCGGCTCGGAGGACTTCATCATCCACGTCGCCGTCCGCGACAACCAGGACCTCTACGCCTTCGTCATCGACGAGCTGACGCAGCGCCGCGAGGTCGCCGACGTGCGCACCTCGGTCGTCTACGAGCACTTGCGCGAGCAGGTCGTCCTGCCGCTGAAGCCGCACGGCCGCGCGGAGCGGTGAGGCGCCCGCGCGGCGTTTCGACGCGACACGCCGGGCGGATCCGCGGCAGCGCGCGGGATCGCGGGACGCAGAGGGCAGGGTGGAGGGGTGACAGAGCTCGTCCAGATCCCGTCGCCGGGCGTCGCCCTCGAGTACGGGCACCCCGGCCGGCCCGTGGTGGTCGTGCTGCACGACGTGTTCGGGCGCCTGCCGTGGCTGGAGCCGTTCGCCGAGGCCGTGGCGAAGCACGGCTACCACGTGCTCGTGCCCGACCTCTACGACGGCTGGGCCACGCTCTCCCCGGAGGACGCGCGCGACCTCGCCGCGATGGCCGCGCAGGACCGCACCCTCGCCGCCGTCGCCGAGGCGGTCGGCACCGGAGTCGCGGCCGGGGCGCCGCGCAGCGCCGTCATCGGCTTCGGCTTCGGCGGCCGCCTCGGGCTGCTCGCCGCGGGCACCGGGCTCGTGGACGCGGTGGTCGCGTACTACGCCACCCTCGGTGCGGAGGAGCACGTGCTGGTCCCGTGCCCCACCCTCCTGCACTACGCGCAGAGCGACGAGTGGCCCGCGGGCGACGACCCGGAGTCGTTCGTCGGACGGCTGAAGGAGTCGGGGACGCCGGTCACGGCGCACACCTACCCGGACACGCAGCGGCATTTCGCGAACGGCAACCTGCGCGACGCGGTCAGCCCCGCCTCCGCGGCGCTCGCCTACGCGCGGACGCTCTCGTTCCTCAATCCCCAGCTCATCGACACCTGAGCTCAGCCCTGCACGTCGTGCAGGTGGTGCTGGACGTCGTGCAGGTAGTAGCGGGCGATCGTGTCGACCGTGAACGCCGCGCCGTCGCTGCGGCGGCCTCGGCGCTGCCACTGGGCGCCGGCGACGGAGTCGAACACCTCGGCGATGCGCTCGGCCGCCTCGACCAGCTCGCGGCCGACCGTCGCGGGGTCCTGCTGGTCGTAGCGCTCCTCCACGGCGGTGACGTCCTGGTCCCAGTTGGGGTAGAGCGGGTCGTCGCCGGCGAGCATCAGCTGCACACGGGTGCGGTAGATGCGGTGCACGTCGCGCACGTGCGCGGCGTACTCGAGCGGCGACCAGGTCTCGTCGTCGGGCCGGCCCGCCGCGTCGTCGCGGTCGAGCACGTAGGGCCAGGCGGCGGCGTTCTCGCGGATGAGCTCGGCGACCTCGTCGGCGTCGACGAGCGAGGCGTCGAAACCGCACTCGAGGCACGGGCGCTCGAGGACCCAGGTCCAGTCCTTGGTGTCGGGAGTGATCGGCATGGCACCAGAGTAGGGCGCCGCCGGATCAGCAGCGCGTCGGGGTCCCCTGCACGGCGCCGCGCTCGCCGTCGGCCGTCCACGGGAGCCGGGGCAGGCCCTCGGCTCCCGCCGCGGCTCCCTGCTCGACCGCGATGGCGGCCAGGGTGCGGGCGACCGTCGCGGCGAAGTCCCCGCCGGGCGTCGAGCTGTTGATCGAGACGGCCACGGTCAGGCCCGAGACCGGGTCGGAGTACGCCGCGGTGACGAAGCCGGGCGCGAGGCCCGAGAAGCCGCGGAGGGGTCCCGCCTCGTGCCCGCCGAGCCCGGCGCGGAGGTAGTCGGCGCGGCCCTGGCCCTGGACGACCGGGTCCCGCCACATGGCGTCGTCCGCGGGATCGGCCGCGAGACCCGTCGCCAGCCGCCGGAGGTCCTCCAGATCGGTCAGTGCTCCGCCGGCGGCGCCGAGGGCGGACGGGGACGCGGCGGTGACGTCGAGGCGCACGTCGCAGCGCTTCTCCCCGGTCGCCGGGTCGAGCGCGACCGCATAGCCGCGGGGGGACGGAGCGGGCAGGTCGACCTCGGAGGCGCCGGGCAGCTCCGTGCTCCGCAGCCCGTACCGCGGCACCACGTACTGGTCGTAGAGCTCCCCGATGCTCCGACCGGTCACCTGCGCAGCGACGATGCCGGCGAGCAGCGGACCGGTGGCGGAGTCGGACCACGCCGCTCCGGACTCGGCCGAGGCACCGCGCACCTGGGCCGCGGCGAGCAGCTCGAGCGTCGGCCACTGCCGCGGGGGGTTCTGGAGCACGGTCGGCCAGAGCGCCGAGCGGAAGTCGGCCAGGCCGGAGGTGTGCGCGCAGAGCTCGCGCAGGGTGAGCCCGTCGATGCCGGGCAGGGAGCGCAGCGTCTCGCCGACGTCGGCGTCGAGGTCGACCCGGCCGGAGTCGGCGAGGGCGAGGACCACGTCGCAGGTCATCGCCTCGGTGCCGCCGGTGCCGAGCCGCAGGTGCGCGTCGGTGGTGAGGGCGGTGGTGCGCTCGTCCGACTCCCAGCCGACCGCGCCCTCCCAGCTGCCGCCCCACGGCGACCAGACGCCGGCGACCGCTCCGGTCGCGCCGGCGACGCCGACCGTCTCGTCGAGGAACCCCGACAGGGCGGAGGCGAGCTCCTCCGACGCCGCCTGCGCGGGCGCCTCCGCCACGCGCGAGGCGGCGGCGGGCGTGCAGCCGGCCAGTGCGAGCACGAGGACCGGGACGACGAGCAGTCCTGTCCGCGTCCGTCTGCGAGATCCCATGCCGTGCGACTCCCCCGTCGTCTGCGAACGGCACCACTGTACGGGGGCTCCGTCGGGCCGGAGAGGGCCGCTGAGCGCGCGATCGCGATTCGTGTCCTGACCGTGACCGGCGGAGTCCACCCCGTTCCCAAACCGGCAGGCGCCGGGTTACGAAGAGAGGGAGTACAGCGCAGAGGCGCTGCTCGAAGGAGGTAAGAGACCATGCGCAGATCCCCCAATCGACTGCTGGCGACTCTCTTCGGAGCCGTCTACGTCGTCGTCGGGCTCCTCGGCTTCGTCGTGACCGGAGGCGTGCAGTTCCTCTCGACCGAAGGCGGGCTCCTGCTCGGCGTCTTCGAGGTGAACCCGCTGCACAACATCGCCCACCTGCTCATCGGAGGCGCGCTGCTGATCGCGGGCCTGTCGACCGTCGCCGCGGCGAAGACCGTCAACGTGACCGTCGGAGCGGTGTACCTGCTGCTCGGCATCGTCGGCTTCTTCCTGGTCGACACCGCCCTGAACGTGCTGGCGCTGAACACCGCCGACCACTTCCTGCACCTGGCCAGCGCGCTGGTGCTCCTGGGAGTCGGACTCGGCACCGAGAAGACGGCGAGGACGCGCACCGCAGCGACCGCCTGACCCGGGCGGCACCTGCCGCCCCCCTCTACTCCGTCCGCCGTGGGCCCGCCGTTTTCCGCGGCGGACGGACTGAACGGCCCCGGACGACACGATGCGGTGTGTCGATCCGGGGCCTCCTCTTCTTCCCCGATCCAGCGAAGGAGCCGCCATGACCACCGTGGCCCGCTGCAACGCCGCTTTCGCCGGACTCGGCGCCGGGCTCGTCCACCTCTCGCTCGCCGCCGGCGGCGAGGGCGTGCAGGCCCCGGTGATCGGAGTGCTCGGTGCCGTCGAGATCCTCTGGGCGGTCCTCGTCCTGGCACGCGGCCGGATCGTCGTGCCGCGCTCCGCGCTGGTCGTCGCGGTCGCCTCCCTGGCGGCGTTCGCCCTCGCTCTGGCCCTCGGCGCACTCGCCGAGCCCCTCCCCGCGCTGGCGGCCGCGGTCCTCCAGCTGATCGCGGTCGCCGTGGTGGCCGTCTCGCTCCGCTCTCCGCGCGTCGAGGAGAAGGCCGTCTCGCCGTCGCGAGCTCTCGTCGGACTCCTGGCCGGCGCGCTCACCGTCTCCGCCCTCGCCACCCCCGCCATGGCCGCCTCCTCGGGCGGCTCGGGCGACATGGGCGGGATGATGCACTCCGTCGTCGACCGCGGACACGGGCACTGACGCCCTCTGGTCCCGGCGGCCCCGCTCGGCTAAGGTAAGGCAGACCTCAGTCGCCGAGGGAGGCCACCGTGTCGAACGTCATCCCGTTCTCCGAGGCCCTGCGCCTGCGCATCGGGCAGTCCGGCGCGGACGACGAGGGCGCCGCCTTCATGACCTCGCTGATGACCGGCTCCGGCAGCCGCGACGACTACATCGCGCTCATCTCGCAGCACTACTTCGTCTACGAGGCCCTCGAGGCCGTGGCGGAGGACATGGCCGGCGATCCGGTCGCGGAGCCCTTCCTCTCGGCCAAGCTCACCCGGCTCCCCGCGATCGCGGAGGACCTGCGCTTCCTCGTCGGTGAGGACTGGCGGGAGCGCATCCGCCCGCTGCCCTCGACCAGCGCCTACGTCGACCGGATCCGCACCGTGGCCGCGGGCTGGAGCGGCGGCTTCGTCGCCCACCACTACACGCGCTACCTCGGCGACCTCTCCGGCTGCGCGATCGTCCGCGGGCTGCTGCAGCGGCGGTTCGGCTTCGAGACCAACGGCGTCGGCTTCTTCCTCTTCGGCGAGATCGCCGCACCGTCGGCCTTCCGCGCCACCTACCGCGAGCAGCTCGACGCCGCGGGCTGGGACGAGGAGGAGCGCGAGCGGGTCATCGCGGAGGTCGCGGAGGCGTACCGGCTGACGACGGAGCTGTTCCGCGATCTCGACCGGACCTGCGCGGCGGCCTGAGGCCCCTGCTCCCACGTCCTCCGCGGGGCGTCAGTCCGCGGACGCCTCCGCGACGGCGGCGGGCTCGGCTCGCCGTTCGGACATGAAGCGCAGCACGTCCTTGTCGACGATGATGTCGCTCGGCCGGAGCGGCCGCGTCAGGTAGAGCCCCTCGAGGCTCGTGATGCGGCTGAGCGCCACGTAGGTCTGCCCGGGGGCGAAGGCGCGCTGCCCGAGGTCGACCACGGCGGAGTCGTAGGTCTTGCCCTGCGACTTGTGGATCGTGACCGCCCACGCCAGGCGGAGCGGGAACTGTGCGAACTCGGCGACGATCTCGCGGGTGAGCTTCTTCGTCGCGGCGGAGTAGGAGTAACGGTAGCGCTCCCAGGTCGCGGGCTCGACCTCGTGGACCTCGCCGTCCACCTCGACCCACACCGTTCCCGCGACCTTCGTCACCCGGCCGATCGTGCCGTTCACCCAGCGCTGCTCGGAGTCGTTGCGCAGGAACATCACGTGCGCGCCGATCTTGAGCTCGAGGTTCTGGTCCGCCGGATAGGCACGCCCGCCGAAGTCGCCGCTGATCTCGGCCGACGCGGTCTTCAGCGGGCCCTTCAGCCGCGCGAGCGCCGCCTGGTTGATGCGGTTGACCGTGTCGTTGCGGGTCGCGAGCGTGATCGCGTCGTCGGCCGGAGGCGTCCGCGCGCCCGCCGCGTTCAGCACGTCGGCGATCTCCTTCGTCACCATGCCGAAGCGGACCGCGTTGAGCATCCACTTGAAGCGCTCGTCGCTCTGCCGGTGGATCCGGCCGAGCTCGACGATCCGCAGCGGCGCCTCCTGCCAGACGAGGGCGTCGAAGAACCACAGCGAGCGGTAGCGGTCGGCGAAGTAGGCGCGCTCCTCCGGATCGCCGGGAACGGGTGCGAGCTGGAACGGGTCGCCGAAGAGGACGACCTGCACGCCCCCGAACGGCTCGGAGCGCCGCTGCCGCGCCTGCCGGAGGCTGCGGTCGATCCCGTCGAGCAGGTCGGCGTTGACCATGGAGATCTCGTCGATGACGAGCGTGTCGATGGTGTTGAGGAGCTTGCGCAGCTCGGGCGGCTGGTCGAGGTCGGAGTCGGCGATGACGCCGATCGGCAGTCGGAAGAGCGAGTGGATGGTCTGGCCGCCGACGTTCAGCGCCGCGACGCCGGTGGGGGCGCAGATGACGATCTGCTTGTCGGTGTTCCAGCTCAGGTGGTTGAGCAGGGTGGACTTGCCCGTGCCCGCGCGACCCGTGACGAACAGGTGCTCGCGCGTGTTCTCGATGAGGTCGAAGACCCGCTGCTGCTCGTCGGAGAGGGTCGGCTGAGTCACCGCTCCACTGTACCCGCGGGCCGCCGGGACCCCGGGGCCCGGGCGCGGATCAGCCGCGCTTCTGGAGGGCGGCCAGGCGGTCGTTGTAGGCCGTGAGCTCGGCCTCTCCGGTGCGGTCGGCCTGGCGGTCGCGGCGCTTGGTCTCGCGGGCGTCGGAGCGGCTCCACATCATCGCGACGACGATCGCGAGCGCGAGGGTGGGGATCTCGCCGATGCTCCACGCGATGCCGCCGGCCGCCTGCTGATCGGCGAGCGCGGAGGTGCCCCAGCCCATCGCTCCGTACCAGTCGGCCAGGAGCAGCCCCTCCCCCGTCATCAGTGCGAGGCCGAAGAAGGCGTGGAACGCCATGGTGCCCAGCAGCAGCAGGAGGCGCATCGCGTAGGGCACGCGGTGCACGCTCGGGTCCACTCCGATCAGGACGCTGACGAAGAGGTAGCCGGTGATCAGGAAGTGGACGATCATCCACTCGTGGCCGATGTGGTCCGTGGTGGCCCAGCGGAACAGCGGGGAGTAGTAGAAGCCCCAGAGCGACCCGACGAACAGCAGCGCGGCGACGATCGGGTGCGAGATCGCGGTGGCGAAGCGCGAGTGAACGGCGAGCAGCACCCACTCGCGGGCGCCGCGGGAGCCGTCGGTGCGGCGGGCGGCGGCGCGGGCGATGAGCGTGACCGGTGCCGCCGGGACGAGCAGCAGCGGCACCGCCATGGTGAGGACCATGTGCGAGAGCATGTGGGCGCTGAACAGGTACTTCTCGTACGCGTTCACCCCGCCGTTCGTGATGTAGGCCAGGAGGAGCATGCCCGCGATCCAGAGGATCGTGCGGTGCAGGGGCCAGCGGTCGCCGCGGCGGTGCAGGCGCACCACTCCGGCGACGTAGAACGCGATGGCGAAGGAGCAGACCAGGAGCCAGACCAGGTCGATGTTCCAGAGCGTGAGGAAGTTCATCGCGCTCGCGGGCGGCGGCAGGGGCTCGCCCGTCAGCAGCTGGGCCGGGGTCGGATCCGTGAGCTGGCTGGCGGCGATCTGGTCGACCGGGGTCGCGGTGCGCGCGAGCGCCGCAGCGACTCCGGAGGCGATCCCCATGAAGGCGATCTCGGCGCCGACGAGCCACCAGAAGCTGCGGCCGCCGACACCGCCGGCCTTCCGCATCCGCTCGATGAGGTAGCGGCGCTGCAGAACGCCGAACAGGCCCAGCGCGACCAGCGCCGCGACCTTGACCAGCACGAGGATCCCGTAGCCGGTCAGCAGGTTGTCGAGAGTGGCGAGCCGGAGCTCGGCGCTGACGTACCCGGACGCCGCGACCACGACGAAGCTCACGAGCGCGAGGCTGGAGTAGCGCTCGATCACGGGCAGCAGGCGGGAGCCGCCGAGCAGGGGCCGCAGGGCGATGACGGTGATGAGGCCGCCCAGCCAGATCGCCGCGAAGACGAGGTGCAGGCCCAGCGCCGTGACGGCGGCGTCGTGCCCGCTCGCTCCCGCCGCGTGCCCCTGCTGCGCCATCGGCAGCAGCGTGAGCAGGGCCAGGCCCGTGACGAAGACGAGCGCGGTCTGGTTGCGGACGGCGAAGCAGAGGACGGTGACGACGGCCGCGAGCAGCGTCGTGATGAGCCAGGCCTGGCCGACCTCGATGCTGCCGATGAAGTAGCTGAGCTTGGTGCCGAAGTCGCGGTCGAGGCTCAGGGGCGTCTGCGTGACGTTGAGGAAGGTGAGGAACCCGGTCACCGCGCTGGCCGCCGCGAAGAACGCGGCGCTGGCGGCGGCGACGTCGAGGGCGATCGAGAACTCGGTGCGCGGCTCGGGCGCGGCCTCGGCGGGCGCGGGGCGCGCGGGCGCGACCGCGGTGCGCGTCGATCCGGCGCGGGAGGAGGACTGGCCGCCGCGCGAGGAGGCGTGAGCGGTCGAGGCGCGGGACGAGGACTGGGCGTCGCGGGCGGCGGCGGCGCGGGGGCTCAGCGCGAACAGCGTCAGCACGAGCGAGCCGATCATGCCCGCGGCGCCGAGATTGACGGCCAGCTTGGCGATCGGGAGGCCGTAGCGGACCACGGGGCCGGGATCGTTCAGCAGCGGAGCCGCGGCTCCCCCGCCGAAGGCCAGGGCCGCGAGGAGGGCGACGAGCGCTGCGGCGACGAGCACGAGCGCAGGGCCGACGATCCGGACGGTTCGATTCACCGGTCCAGCCTACGTTCCGCGGCTGATCGGCAGCCGCGTCCGCGGACGACGACGGCCCCGGCGCAGTGCCGGGGCCGTGTCGGAGGGCGCGACTACTTCGCGGCGGCCTTGAGCTTGGTGCCCGCGGAGACCTTGACCGAGTGGCCGGCGGCGATCTGGATGGTCTCGCCGGTCTGCGGGTTGCGGCCGGTGCGCGCGGCGCGGGAGGTGCGCTCGACGGCGATCCAGCCGGGGATGGTGACCTTCACGTCGTTCGACACGGAGTCGGCGAGGGTGGTGAAGAGCGAGTCGAGGACGCCGTTGACGGCGGCCTGGCTCTGGCCGGAGTCGGCGGCGATCTTCGCGACGAGCTCGGTGCGGTTGAGCGACTTGTCAGCCATGGAGTGTCCTCCCAGGACGTTCTCGCTGTCGGAACAGCTGGTTTCGATGGATCGTCCTCGGCCGGGGACGGACGTCCTCAACCGGTCGGACCGTCGGTAACCTACCAGCCCCGCCCCGGATCTCCGGCGATTCCGGCCTTGAGACGCCCGGAACGACGCCGATCGCGCCGGTCGGTCCCTCCACAGGAGGCGCTCGGCGCCTCTCGTCCACCGATCCGCCGATCGCCACTCCGCAGAGTCCGCCGCCTGACGAGGATCGGCTCATGACGACGACGGCACTCCTCCCTCCATCCGCTCCGGCCGACGCGGCCCTCCCCCGGCCGCCCCGGCGGCACCCTCCCGCTCGCCGGCCGTACGAGCCCGGCCTCGCCGCGCTCGCGCTGGGCCTGCTCGCGCTCGCGTCCTCCGTGCATCCGCTCTGGGCCCTCCCCGCCGTCGCCGTGGCGGTCGCCGCGGTGATCGCGTCCGTGCGGGCGCTGCGGTGGGCGGGCGAGCGGGGGAGCGCGGTGGCCGGGCTCGCCTGCGCGGCTCTCGCGCTGCTCGTCTGCACCGTCACGGCACCCGCCTCCGTGCGGGCGGGCCTCGCCGTGCTGGCCTGGATCGCCGCCCTGCGGCCCGGCTCGTGAGCGGGCGCGGCTCCGGTCCAGCCCGCCTCGCTACAGTGACGGCGGCCTGCGCCCGAGCGGGCCGGGAGGACGGCCACGATGGCTCAGACGGACGGTTGGATCTCGACGGCGATCTGGTGGCACGTCTACCCGCTCGGCTTCACGGGCGCCGAGGCGAGCGCCTCGGAGGGTCCGGGCCCGGACGACGAGCCGCAGCACCGCCTCCGCGCCCTGCTCCCCTGGCTCGACGACCTGCTGGCGCTGGGCTGCAACGGGCTGCTGCTGGGGCCGGTCTTCGCCTCCTCCACCCACGGCTACGACACGGTCGACCACTTCCGGGTCGATCCCCGCCTCGGCGACGAGGCAGACCTCGACGCGCTGATCGCCGCGTGCCGCGAGCGCGGGATCCGGGTGCTGCTCGACGGGGTCTTCAACCACGTGGGACGGGAGCACCCCTGGTGGCGTGCCGCGGTCGCAGCCGGCGAGGGCTCCCCCGAGGCGGCGCGCTTCTCCCGCAGCGAGCGGTCGCAGGAGGTCGACGGCCTCCGCGTCGACGTGTTCGAGGGGCACGACGCTCTGGTCGAGCTCGACAACGGGAACCCCGAGGTCGCGGAGCACGTGTCCTCCGTGCTCGCGCACTGGCTCGAGCGGGGCATCGACGGCTGGCGGCTCGACGCGGCGTACGCGGTCGCGCCGGCGGCCTGGCACGCGGCGATCGACCCGGTGCGGCAGCGCTTCCCCGACGCATGGTTCGTCGGCGAGGTCATCCACGGCGACTACACCGGCTACGTGCGGGAGTCGGGGCTCGACTCGGTCACGCAGTACGAGCTCTGGAAGGCCGTCCGCAACTCCCTCGAGGAGGCGAACCTCTTCGAGCTGGCCTGGTCCCTGAAGCGCCACGACGACTTCGTCCGCGAGTTCCTGCCCCTCACCTTCGTCGGCAACCACGACGTGACCCGGATCGCCAGCGCCGTCAGCGACGAGCGCCACCACGGCCACGCCGCGGCGATCCTCGGCTTCGTCGCCGGCGTGCCGAGCATCTACTCCGGCGACGAGCGGGGCCTGCGCGGCGTCAAGGAGGAGCGGATCGGCGGCGACGACGCGATCCGCCCGGAGTTCCCGGCCGAGCCCGCCGAGTGGCCGGGCGGGGAGGCCTACCGGGCCCACCAGGAGGTCGTCGCGTTCCGCCGACGGAACCCGTGGCTGGTCGGCGCGAGCACCCGCACGGTCGACCTCTCCAACACCGCCGTGATGCTCGTGGCGGAGGGCCCGGAGGGACGCACCGCGCGGCTCGCGCTGAACATCGGCGACGAGACGGCGACCGTCGGCGGCGTCCAGGTCGCTCCCCACTCCTGGTCGCTGCACGACTGACCAGGCGCGCGGGCGGCCCGGCAGTGCGCGACGGAGCGTCGACCTCCGGGGGCCCGTCCTCTACGCTCGGGCGCATGCCGAGACCTGCACGAGGACCCTTCGACGGGCGAGCCGACTCGATCGACGACGCCGGGATGCCGGCGTCCGGACTCGAGCAGGCGTTCGCCGCCCCCGTCGACCCGGAGAGCGACCCCGGACCGGGCGAGAGGAGCGGCCTGTCGAGCCGCATCGCCCAGGAGCTGCTCGAGGACGGCTTCGGCCTCGACGCGAGCGACGAGGAGCCCCCGTCCCGCGCCGTGGAGATCGACGATCCCGCCCGCGCCGTGGGTGACGATCCCGCCCACCCCGTGCACGGCTCGATGTCCGGCGAGTTCGAGCGCCGCTGAGCCCGGCCGCCGTCGGTCGGTCGTCGACAGCCCGGCGGCACCGCTCCGCCCGCCGGCCGTCGTCACCCCGCCGGTACCGCGCCGCCGGCCGCCGGAGCCGGGTCCGGGCCGGCCGCCTGCAGCTCGGCGAGGAATCCGGGCCGGAGCACGCGTGCCTCGATCGACGCGGCTCCCGAGGTCCAGCCGTCGCCGAGCGGACGCTCGGGCGTGAGCAGCACGTGGCCCGGCGTCCCCGCTCGGCCGAGGGCGGCGGCGACGCGGCCCTCCGGATCGTAGAGGGCGTGGTCGACGAGCGGCCCGTAGACGGCGTGCACCGCGAAGTCCTCGCGGCTGCCGAGGAGGACGGGCAGCAGCTCCTCGCCCGGGCGCAGGCCGTGGGGCCACCAGCGGAAGCGCTCGACGAGCTCGTGGCAGGCGGCGCACGAGGGCGAGAAGAAGACGAGGTGCGTCGCCGGGCGGGACAGCTCCTCGAGCGTCAGGAGCTCGCCGGCCACCGTGACGAACGCGAGGTCGGCGGCCGAGAGGTCGCCCTCGGGCGCGCGCCCCGGCGCGGACTCCCTGTCGGCTGCGGACAGGCGGGCGGCCGCCCGGACGCGAGCGGCCGTCGACGCCGCACGGCGGTCGCGCACCAGCACGAGCGAGACCGCGGCGAGAGCGGCGGCGAGCCCGGACGCCGCCGCCGAGGCACCGCCGCCGCCGAGCAGCGCGGCCGGAGCGAGCCCGCCGAGGGCCCCGGCGACCGCGAGCGCGAGCAGCACCGCGTTCCTCGCGACGGTGCGTCCGGTCATCCGTGCCGAGCCCAGCCCGCCGAAGCACTCGCAGTCGACGTCCTCCGTCGCGCGGACCGCGCGGACGGCGACGACGAGGAACACGGCGTCGAGGAGCGCCACCGGCACGAGGGCGGCACGGTGCGCCGGAGCGGGCGCCAGCACCACCGCGGCGCCCAGCGCGATCTCGACGACGGGGAAGGCGGCCGCGAACCAGCCGCGGCGCCGGAGGAGGAGGGGGACCCCGAGCGCCTCGAGGCTCGCCCGGAACCGCTCCGTGCGGCCGAGCTTCAGGGCGCCGCTGACGACGAGCACCGCGCCCGCGCACCACGCGGCGATCGCGAGAACCGCCTCCAGCATCCGTCGCCCTCCTCGCTCGGCATCGACCCGCACAACGCTACCGGCGCGGACCGGCCTCCCGCGGCCGAGACGGGGAACGGGGCGGAGACGGCGCGATCCGGCGCGTTCCGCCCTCCGGACGAGCCGCTGCCGGCACATCCGGCGCCCGGATCCCTCCAGGCGGGGCGCCCCCGGGCTCCCTCCCGGTCCCGGACGGCCGCTCCGCCGTACACTGCGAGAGGATCGGAGGGGTCATGCGGGGACGGCGAGCGCGCGACGAGCGGCACGGCACGGCGGCGAGTCCGCCTGCGGCCGCCGCTCCCCCGGCTGCGGTCACGGCTCCGGCCCCCTCGGACTCGCCGGACGACGCCTCGGGCGACGTCTCGACCGGGATGCGGATCGCCGCCGCCTGGTCGTGGCGCTTCCTCGCCGTCGCCGGGCTCCTCTACCTCCTCGTGCGCCTCGTCTCGCTGCTGCCCGTGATCGTCGTGCCGGTGCTGATCGCGCTGCTGCTCACCGCGCTCCTCACCCCGCTGCGGAACCGGCTCGAGCGCCTGCGGCTCCCCCGCCCGCTCGCGGTCCTGGTCTCGATCGTCCTGATGCTCCTCCTGCTGACCGGCCTCGTCGGGCTGGTGATCGTGCAGTCGCGCTCCGGCTTCAGCGGAGTGGGGCAGCGCGCTCTCGACGCGGTCGACGGCGTCGAGGCGTGGCTGCGGAGCCCGCCGCTGTCGTTCTCGGACGTCCAGCTCTCGGACTGGGCGCAGCGCGCGGTCGACTGGGCCGACGCGCAGGCGTCGACGATCGCGTCCGGGGCCCTCGCCGTCGGCTCCCAGCTGGCCGAGGTCTTCGCCGGAACCCTCCTCACCCTGTTCTCGCTGATCTTCCTGCTCCTCGACGGCCGCCGGATCTGGCACTGGTTCCTCCGCCTCCTCCCCCGCCGCGCGCGCCCCGCGATGGAGCGCGGCGGCGCCGCCGGCTGGCGGACCCTCAGCCAGTTCGTGATCGCGCAGCTCGGCGTCGCCGGGATCAACGCCGTCGGCATCGGCATCGGCGCGCTCGCGCTGCAGCTGCCGCTCGTCGTGCCGATCGCGATCGTGGTGTTCCTCGGCTCGTTCGTCCCGATCCTCGGCGCGATCGTGACCGGTGCGCTCGCCGCACTGGTCGCTCTGCTGTTCAGCGGGCCCGTCGCCGCGCTGGTGATGGTCGGCGTCGTGATCCTGGTGCACCTGCTCGAGGGGCACGTGCTGCAGCCGCTCATCCTCGGGACCGCCGTGAAGGTGCATCCGCTCGCCGTGGTGCTCGGAGTCGCGACCGGGCTCGAGGTGGCCGGGCTCGCCGGGGCGCTGTTCGCGGTGCCGACCATCGCGACGCTGAACGCGGCGGTCACCGCCATGCGGGCGCGCGCGCCCGGAGCGGAGTGAGCGCGTTCGATCCGGCCGCCCGACCCGGATCGACGGTGCTGCCCGCCCTCGCCTGCCCGGTCTGCGGCGGCGCGCTCGCCCCCGACGCGCTGCCCCGCCCCTCCTCGCTCCGCTGCCCCCTCGGGCACAGCTCCGACCTCGCGCGCCAGGGCTACGCCTCGCTCCTGCGCGGGAGGCACGCGACCTCGGGCGACACCACGGCGATGGTGCAGGCCCGCGCCGACCTGCTCGGCTCCGGCCACTACCGCGTGATCCAGGACGCGGTCGCCGCGGCCGTCCCCGCCGATGCGCGGCTCGTGGTCGACCTCGGCTGCGGCACCGGGGCCTACCTCGCGGCCGTGCTCGAGGCGCATCCGGCGGCGGACGGGCTGGGCCTGGACCTCTCGGCCCCGGCCGCCCGCCGCGCCGCCCGCGCGCACCCTCGGGCGGCGATCGCGACCGCGGACCTCTGGCAGCCCCTCCCGCTGGCCGACGCCTCCGCCGACGCGCTGCTCACCGTCTTCGCGCCGCGGAACGCCCCGGAGATGCGACGGGTGCTCCGTCCGGGCGGCGTCGCCGTCGTCGTCACTCCGCGCGAGAGGCACCTGCACGAGATCCGCGAGCGGTTCGGGATGCTGGGCATCGACGCCGGCAAGGCGGAGCGGCTCGACGAGCAGCTGGCGGGGTTCGCGCTCGAGGAGCGCATCGAGCTCGACACGACGGTGCTGATGAGCGTCGACGAGCTGCGCGCCGAGGTGCTGATGGGGCCGAGTGCCCACCACGTGGATCCCGAGGCGCTGGACGCTCGGCTCGCGGCGGTGGAGGGGACGACCGCGGTGACGGTCGCGGTCACCGTGTCGCGCTTCGTGCGCGCGGAGTAGCGGCGGGCGTGCCGCCGACCCCGCGTCAGTACGTCTCGCGCAGGCGCTCCTGGTCGACCACCGCTTCGCGGTCCGCGAGGCGGCGCAGGCCCGCGAGGGGCTGGGCCATCCGGTGGTTGCCGCGGAGGACCGGCTCGGCCCGGTCGAGGAAGGCCCAGTACCCGGCGGTCACCGGGCAGGCGTTCTCGCCCAGGCGCACCTTCGGGTCGAAGCGGCAGCCGCCGCAGTAGTCGGACATCCGGTTGATGTAGGCGCCGCCCGAGGCGTACGGCTTCGTCGCGACGACGCCGCCGTCGGCGTGCTGGGACATCCCGATCACGTTCGCCGGCATCACCCACTCCGTGCCGTCGACGAAGACGTCCACGAACCAGTCGTTGAGCTCCGCCGGATCCCACCCCCGCTGCAGTCCCCAGTTGCCGAGCACCATCAGGCGCTGGATGTGGTGCGCCCAGCCGTGCCGGTGCACGTCGTCGAGAGTCTCGTGCAGGCAGTTCGCCTCGATGCCGCTCGGGTCGAGCGCGAGCAGCTCGGCGGGCAGCGGCGTGGAGGCGCCGAGCGCGCGGCTGCGGTTCCGGTACTCCGGTCCGAGGTGCCAGAACAGGTTCCAGACGTAGTCGCGCCAGCCGAGGATCTGGCGGATGAACCCCTCCGTCGCCGCGATCGGCGCGCCCCCGGCGGCGTACTCCGCCTCGGCCGCCTCGACGACCGTCCGCGGATCGAGCACGCCGAGGTTCATCGGGGCGCTGAGCAGCGAGTGGGCCATCGTCCAGTCGCCTGAGAGCATCGCGTCCTCGTAGGTCCCGAAGTCGCCCAGGCGCGACGACACGAAGTCGGCGAGCGCCGCCTCGGCCTCGGCGGGCGTCGCGGCGAATCGGCGCGGACCGTCGGCGCCGACCAGGCGGACCGCCCCCTCGGCCTCCCAGCGCGCGAGGTCGGCGCGCACCTCCTCGTCGATGTCGTCCTCCTCCGGCCACCACGGGTCCGGCAGGCCGAGCCGGGAGGCGCCCTTGGGCGGAGGCTGGCGGTTGTCGTGGTCGTAGTTCCAGCGGCCGCCCTCGGGCTGGTCGCCGCGCATCAGCACGCCGGTGCGCTCGCGGCTCAACCGGTAGAAGTCCTCCAGCAGCAGGCGCTTGCCCGAGCGGGAGAGCGCCCACTCGCGGAAGTCCTCCTCGGCCGTGATGAAGCCGCGGCTGGGCAGGACGCTCATGCCGAGCCTGCGGGCGAGGCGGCGGCCGCCGCGGGTCGGCGGGTCGATCACCTCGAGGTCGTCGCGCCCGGCGAGGGCCTCGCCGAAGGTCTCGGAGCGGACGTACTCGGCGCGGTCCCCGAGCTCGCGGGCGCGGTGGCGGAGCGCCGACAGCAGCAGCTGCGCCTTGGCGCGGTGCATCGGGCGGCGCCCGAACGCCGATCGGGCCTCGACCAGCAGCATCGGACCGCCGTCGTCGAAGGCAGGGCCGAGCTGGCCGATGACGCTCCAGCGGGTGCGAAGGGGTCTGCTCATCCTCGGAGGCTAGGCGGACGGATCCGGCGCCGGTAGGAGTTGCGCGGCACGGATGTGCAGCCGCCACGTCTTGCACCCCCGCCCCCGATGCAGAAGTCTCGGAGCGAGCGCGGCGGATCCGACCGCGCACCGACGCGACGAAGCGAGGAGGCCGCCATGGCCCACCACGACCACGACAACGAGCACCACGAGGGTCACGAGCACCACGACCACCACGAGGGTCACGACGAGCACACCGCCGGCCACGGCCGTCACGTCGCCGAGGGCACGAGCACCGAGGACACCGAGGGCGGCGAGTACACCTCGACGGAGGGCGTCTCGCACACCGCCGGCGAGGCCGAGGGCAGCTACGTCGACACCTCGGTCAACGAGCAGAGCACCGCCGACAAGGGCAGCTACGTCGACACCAGCGCCGCGGGCACCTCCGCCGAGGGCGAGGGCGAGTACACCGACCGCGACGAGTGACCCGCGCCCGGGCGCCGCGCGTCCCGCCGGGACACCGCGCTCCGGCCGGTGTCCCGGCGGGGAGCCGGCGCCTCGGCGGGGAGGTGGTCCGCCGGCCCTTCAGGCGGGCTTCAGCGGGGCCGCGGCTAGCCTGGGCTCGCGCGGGGCCCCGCGCGCCGAGCCCGGGGAGGCCGCCATCCGCATCCTGGTCGTCGACGACGAGATCAACCTGCTCCGCGCCCTCGAGACGGGCCTGGAGGCCGAGGGCTTCGCCGTGGACACCGCGACCACCGGCACCGACGCCCTCTGGTACGCGCAGGAGGCCGACTACGCCGCCATCGTCCTCGACCTGATGCTCCCGGACGTCAGTGGCTTCCGCGTCTGCGAGCGGCTGCGCGCCGCCGAGGACTGGACCCCGATCCTGATGCTCACCGCGAAGGACGGCGACCTCGACCAGGTCGAGGCCCTCGACACCGGCGCCGACGACTACCTCACCAAGCCGTTCTCGTTCCCGGTGCTCGTCGCGCGGCTGCGCGCCCTCATCCGCCGCGGAGCCGCCGAGCGGCCCACGGTGCGCGTCGTCGGCGATCTCGTGCTGGATCCGGCGTCCCGGACCGTCGAGCGGGGCGGAGTCGCCGTGCCGCTGACCGCGCGCGAGTTCAGCGTCCTCGAGTACTTCGTCTCGCGGGCGGGCGAGGTCGTCTCCAAACGCGACGTCCTCGGAGCCGTCTGGGACTTCGACTACGACGGCGACCCGAACATCGTCGAGGTCTACGTCCGCACCCTGCGCAACAAGATCGACCGGCCCTTCGGTCGCGACACCCTCCGCACCAGGCGCGGGGCGGGCTACACGCTGGTGGCCGGGTGAGCCACCGGAGCCTGCGGACCCGCATCACCGCGGCCGCGACCGCCGTGGTGGCCGCCGCCGCGCTCCTCGGGAGCGTGCTCTTCGTCCTGGTCCTCTCCTCCGTGCTCGCCTCGAGCGCCGCCTCCGCCGCCGACGCCGAGGCGGAGCGGGTCGCTGCGCTGGTCGAGCAGGGCGGCCCGGAGGCCGTCCGCGGCTCGGAGGGACTGGTCCAGCTCGTCGTCGACGGGCGGGTCGCCGCCGCGGGCGAGGACGCGGAGGACCTCCCTCCGCTCGCGCTGGCCGAGAGCGACGACCCGGTCACGGTCGACGTGGACGACGAGGGGCCGGTGGTGGTCGCCGCCCGCGAGCTCGACGACGACTCCCTCGTCGTGGTCGGCGTGCCCGACGAGGGCCGCGAGGAGGCGGTGTCCACGACGATCGGGCTGCTCGCGGTCGCCGTCCCGCTGCTGATCGCGCTGGTGGCGGTGGTGTGCGCCGTCGTCGTCGGCCGGGCGCTGCGCCCCGTGGAGCGGATGCGCGCGGAGGCCGAGGCGGTCACCTCCTCCGCCCTGGACCGCCGGATCGCCGCTCCCGGCTCCGGCGACGAGGTCGACCGGCTGGCGCACACCCTCAACCGGATGCTCGATCGGCTGCAGAGCGGGCAGGAGCGGCAGCGGCGCTTCGTCTCGGACGCTTCGCACGAGCTGCGCTCCCCCGTCGCGGCGCTGCGCCAGACCGCGGAGGTGGCGCTCGCGCACCCGGACCGGCTCGACTCCGCCCGGCTGGCGAGGACGGTCGCGGAGGAGTCGGTGCGGCTCGGCGGGCTGATCGAGGGCCTGCTGCTGCTCGCCCGGGCGGACGAGGCGCGCCTGGCCGTGGCGGCGGCTCCGGTGGACCTCGACGACCTCGCCCTCGGCGAGGTGCGGCGCCTGCGCGACTCCGGAGCCCGCGTCGACGCGAGCGGGATCTCGCCCGTGCAGGCGGTGGCCGACGAGGCCCTGCTCTCGCGGGCGCTGCGGAACCTGGTCGACAACGCGCTGCGGCACCGCTCCTCGCAGCTGGCGCTCTCGACACGGGTCGACGGAGCGGAGGCGGTGCTCGCGGTGGACGACGACGGGCCGGGGATCCCGGCGGCGGAGCGCGAGCGGGTGCTCGAGCGCTTCGTCCGCCTCGACGAGGGCCGGGCGCGCGACGCCGGAGGGTCGGGCCTCGGCCTGGCGATCGTCGCCGGGCTCGCGCGGGCCCACGGCGGACGGGTCGTCGTCGGCGACTCGGCGCTGGGCGGCGCCCGGGTCGAGGTGCGGGTGCCGCTCGTCCGCTGAGCGGGCGCTTCAGGCCTGCTTCAGCGCCCGACCGCGAGAGTGCTGGAGGCGTCGACGAGCGGCGCCGGGACGGAGCCATCGTGCAGAAGAAGACGAAGATCATCGCCGGGATCGCCGGAGCGGTCGTGCTGATCGGAGCCGGGACGGGCATCGCCTACGCGGCGACCGACGGCTTCGAGGGGTCCGACTCCCTCACCGGCAGCGAGCTGGACCGCGCGAGCGAGGCCGCGCTCGCCGAGATCGGCGGCGGGACCGTCACCTCGGCCGAGCGCGACGACGACGGCGCCACCGGCTACGAGCTGGACCTGACCGACCGCGCCGGCCTCGAGTACGAGGTGCGCCTCGACGACTCCTTCGCCGTCGTGTCCGTGGACCCCGACGACCGCGCCCTCCAGGCCGGCTCCGGCGACGACGGCGTGCCTGCCGGCGACCCGACCACGGCCGCCGTTGACCCGGACGACCTCACCGGCGACGACCTCGCCCGCGCGAGCGAGGCGGCGCTGGGCGCCGTCGGCTCCGGGACCGTCACCGAGGCCGAGCGCAGCGACGACGCCGACCACGCCTTCGAGGTGGAGGTCACCCGCGAGGACGGCACGGACGTGGACGTCGAGCTCGACGCCGCGTTCGCCGTGCTCTCGACCCAGGAATAGCGCTCTAGCGGCCGCCGGGGCCCTTCGCGGCCCCGGGTGCGGCACCGCTGCCCGCGGGGGCGCCGACGCCGGTCGCCGCACCGCGAGCGCCCGGGCCGTTGCCGCCCGCGTTGCCGTTGCCGTTGCCGTTGCCGTTGCCGTTGCCGTTGCCGTTGCCGTTGCCGTTGCCGGGAGCGTTCCCGCTGTTCCCGGGTGCGTCGCCGCTGTTCCCCGGAGCGTCCCCGCTGTTCCCCGGAGCGTCCTCGCCGGGAGCGGCCGGGGTCTCCTCCGCGGGCTCCTCCGGCTCGGTCGGCGTCTCCTCCGGCTCCGACTCCTCGGGCGAGGGGGCGGGGTCGTCCTCGGTCTCGACGGGGGCCGGCGTGTCCTCCGGCTCCTCCTCGACCGGGGTCGTCTCCTCGGGAGCCGGGGCGGTCGTCTCGGCCGGCGCCGGCTCCGGGGCTCCCGCGATCAGGGCCTCGAGGTCGCCGCGGACGACGTCGACCTGCGCCTGCACCGTCGCTGCGCGGTCGGAGCTGACGGAGCCCTCGGCGAGCGCGGCGTCGAGCGCCGATTGCAGCGAGGCGAGCTCGGTGAGAGCGCCCTGGTAGTCGTCGGCCGAGGCCTTCTCGGCGACGGCCACCACAGCGTCGTCGAGGGTCTGGGCGGTGCCCTCGTCGATGCCCTGCGGCGCGGAGGAGCATCCGCTCAGCAGCAGGACCGAGGCGAGCACGGCGCCGGCGGCGCGCAGTCGGAGGCCCCTCACGAGCGGATGCTCTCGCGCAGCTGACGGAGGTGGTCGCCCAGCTCGCCGTCCACCTGCGGCAGAGGCGACTGGGGACCGTCGATCAGGATGATCGCGAGCCCGACGGCGACCGCGACCAGCGCGAGCACCAGCACGATCAGCCACGGGCTCGGGCCGCGGCGCTGCGGAGGGGCGGCCGCGGGGCGGAGCGGAGCCGTGCGCGGCGCCGGAGCGGTCTGCGGTGCCGGAGCGATCCGCGGTGCCGGAGCGATCCGCTCGGTCGCGGTGAAGCGCTGCGTCGGAGCGATCGCCTCCGTGGCCGGGTTGGCGTCGGCCGCGAGCCGGCGGGTCGGATCGAGCGCCTCCGCCCGCGTGATCGGCTCGGTCTCGGCGAGCGCCTCCGTCGACATCACCCGGGTGGCGGGGACGTCGGGCACGACGATGGCCGCCGGCGGGGAGTCGCGCCGCGGATCGATCAGCCGGCGCGCCGACTCCGCCACCTGCAGCGCGGCGGGACGCTCGCCGGGCTCGCGCCGCGTCATCGCGGTCAGGAGCGAGGTCCAGCCGCTGCCGAGCGACTCCGACACCTCGGGGTCGCGGAGCAGACGGGCGAGCGTGACCTCGATCGCCGAGCCCGTGAACGGGCGGCGGCCGGTCAGCGACTCCAGGAGCACCAGGCCGAGGGAGTAGATGTCGCTCGCCGAGGTGACCGGGTCGCCGTGCGCCTGCTCGGGGCTGAGGTAGGCGGCGGTGCCGATGAGGGTGCCGGGCGCGGTGATCCGCGTCGCGTCGATGAGGGAGGCGATGCCGAAGTCGGCCAGCTTCGGGCGGAACTCGCGGCTGGTCAGCGGGCTCGGGACGAGCAGCACGTTCGACGGCTTCACGTCGCGGTGCACGACTCCGGCCGCGTGGACCGTGTGCAGGGCCTCGCCGAGGTCGCCCGCCATCGAGGCGACGTCGTTCGGCGCGACCGGGCCCTCGGCGAGCCGCTCGGACAGGCTCGGGCCCTCGGCGAGCTCCATCACCATGTAGGCCTGGCCGTTGGTGTCGTCGCCGCCGTCGTGCGCGTCGTAGAGGGTGACGAGGGCGGGGTGGTTGAGCGCCGCGAGCAGCCGGATCTCGGACGCCTTGCGCTGCAGGTCCTGCGCGTCGTCGATGCCGGGGGCGAACATCTTCAGCGCGACGGAGCGGCCGAGGACGCCGTCTCGCGCCCGGTAGACCGTGGCCATGCCGCCCCGGCCGATGAGCTCCTCGATCGTGTACCGGCCGTCGACCGTCGTCCCGACGATGCGGGTGTCGCCTGTCCGGTGGGATGCCACGGGTCCTCCTCGCGGTCGGCGGCGGGTGTGCCGCGCCCCCCGGTGCGACCGTCGACCCAGGGTAGTACGTCGACCCTGCACGCCGCCCTCCCCCGGCCGGGCTGTCAAGCGGGTGCCCCCGCGCGCGCCCCGACGTAGCGTCGGAGGTCCCGACGAAAGGCGACGACATGGACCAGGACCGCACGGAGCAGGACGACCAGGGCTCGACCATCGGCAAGCCGGACGGGGCGGCGCCCGCCACCTCCTCCGAGAGCGAGACCATCGAGAAGGACATCTCGGAGTCGCCCGGCAGCGAGCGCGAGACCGAGGCCAAGCAGGACTCGGATCCGGCGGAGAGCCGCACCGAGGTCTCCGGCTCGGCCGAGGTGAAGGCCGTGCCCGGCACGGGCGGCCCGGACGACGTGGGCGACGTCGAGGTCGACCCCGACGAGGTCTCGCTGAACGGCAAGCCGTTCCCGGGTCACGCGGGCACGAAGTAGGACGCCCGGGAGGGGCGGGGCCGCGGCTCCGCCCCTCCCGTGCTCTCCGGTCCGCCCACCACCGGTCGTCCGCCCTCGCCCGGAGGTTCCGCGGACCGCGCGGATCGTCCCGCGCCTGTCAGGCGACCGGCGTCAGGCGACCGGCGTCAGGCGATCGGCGTCAGCAGGCCCGGGTCGCGGCGGTCGACCGTGCGGGAGTTGTTCACGCGGCGGTCGACCGGGTGGGCCGTGACGGTCGACGCCATCGCGACGGACGCCCGGTCGAGGGTGGCGAGCATCTCCTCGGCGGAGGCGAGCGGAGCCGGGTCGAGCCAGGCGTCGCGCACGTCGGGCGTGAGGAACACGGGCATCCGGTCGTGCACCTCGCCGGAGGCGTCGCGCGCCTCGCGGGTGATGATCGTGAAGGAGACGCGCCAGTCGTCGCCCTCCTTCCGGGCCGTGTAGAGGCCGGCCGCGGCGAGGTTCGACTCCTCGCCCTGCAGGAACCAGGGCTGCTTGCCGTCGGCGCGGGCCTCCCACTCGTAGTACCCGCGCATCGGCACGATCGCGCGCTGCTTGGCGAACGCCCCGCGGAACAGGCCGTTCGTCGCGACCGACTCGAGGCGCGCGTTGATCGGCGAGGGCCCCCTGCCCTTCGACCAGGACGGGGTGAAGCCCCAGGACGCGAGCTCCAGCTCGCGCTCCCGCTCGCCGTCGTGGAGCCGCTCGCGCACGATCGGCGCGACGTCGGTGGGAGCGACGCTGTAGTCGGGCGCCCAGTCCTCGGCGCGCCCGCCCGCGGCGACGAACTCGCGGATCAGCTCATCGGTCTCGGAGTCCATCGCGAAGCGGCCGCACATGCGGGACAGGCTACGCCGCACCTCCGACGCCGCGCGAGGCGCCGGGTCCGACCACCCGGGACTTCGCGGACCAGAAGCGCATCAGCGCGCCGGCGAGGACCGAGCCCAGCGCGCCGGCGGCGAGGTCGCCGAGCGTGTCCTCGTAGCCGACGAAGATCGAGGAGTCGATGAAGCGGTGCCCCGCCCACTCGCCCCACTCCCACAGGACGCCCGCCGTCGTCCCGAAGCAGGCGCAGAGCACGACCGCCGGGAGCAGCGGCCCGCGATCGCCCGCGACCGCCGGCACGACTCCGGCCCGCGCGGCGACGATGTAGGCCACCGCGGCGATCAGCCCGTTGAGCACGCAGTGCACGACCAGGTCCCACTGCGGCCACGCCTCGTACAGGCCGAGGACGCTGCTCCAGGACGCCACGAGCAGCGCGAGCCCGAAGAGGGCGTCGAGCGCCGGACGGATGCCGAGGAAGCGCGGCAGCACCAGCCCGATCGCCGCGAGCGCGAGCACCGCCACGTCGACCAGGTCCCAGCCGATCGCGGCCGCCACGATGCTCGCCGCCCCGATCGCGCGGATGCCGTCGGCCGTCCACTCCCCGCGGGTGCGCGGGGGCTCGAGGAAGGTCTCGACGAGGGCGGAGCCGCTCACGGCTTCGTGAAGCGCAGCACGGCCTGGACCGGCTCGTGATCGGAGGGCGCCGCTCCCCCGTAGCGGACGGCGTTGATCCCCGCGGAGACGACCTCGAAGGCGCCCTCGCTGACGAGCAGCCAGTCGATCCGCTTGCCCGGCGCCGGCGCGCGGTAGTTCGAGAAGGTGCTCCACGAGTGGGTGAGGTGCTTCTCCGCCGTCTCCCACGCGTCCACGAGGCGGCCCTCCTCGAGGATCGTCCGGTAGGGGACGGTGTCGACGTCGGTGTTGGTGTCGCCCATCACGATCGCGGGGCGTCCGAGCTCGAGGACGCGGCGGGCGATCAGCTCGGCGGAGCGCTGGCGCGAGCGCCGCGAGATGTGGTCGAAGTGGGTCGAGACCACGGTGAGCTCGCGGCTGGTCGCGTGATCGGTCAGCTCCGCGATCACGGCGGTGCGCGGGATGCGGTTGCCCCAGCTGCGCGAGCCGGCGACGTCCGGGGTGTCCGAGAGGGCGATCTGGGTCCAGTGCCGGACGGCGTAGCGGCTGCGGTCGACGAAGAGCATCACGCGCTCGCCGCCGCGGTCCGCGTCCCGGCCGAAGCCCATCGCCTCGAAGGAGGAGCCCAGCGCCTCGTGCACGGCGGCCGACTGGTCCGGCAGCGCCTCCTGCACGGCGAGGATCGAGGGGCGCTCCTGCTCCAGCACCCGCTGGACGAGCGGGCGGCGCCGGTCCCACTGGTCGACGGCGCGGGAGGTGAGGCGCGGCATCCGGCGGCGGATGTTGTAGGTCATCACGTGCAGATCGGGCGCCTCGGTCGGGCCGATCAGAGGCGTCGCGTCGGTCATCACTCCACCCTACGGGGGCGGATCGAGGTGCCACGGAGGCTTGCGGTGACCGCTCCCGCCCGCTCTACTTCGGACATGCCCCTCTCCCAGGACCTCACCGCTCTCGCCGACGAGCGCTTCGTCTCGCTCACCACGTTCCGGAAGTCCGGGGACGCCGTCTCGACCCCGGTCTGGATCGCCCGCGACGGCGACGAGCTGATCGTCACCACTCCCCGCCGCAGCGGCAAGGTGAAGCGCCTCCGCAACGACGCGCGGGTGACCCTCGTCCCCTGCGACCGCCGCGGCCGCGTCTCCGACTACGCGGTGCCGGTCGAGGCCGCCGCGGAGATCGACGCCGACCCCGGCGAGGTCGATCGCCTGGGCCGCGTGTTCCTGGCGAAGTACCGGCTCGAGTACCGCGTGTTCCTCCTGATCGAGGGCCTGGTCACCCGCGCCGACCGCACCCGCGTGATGCTCCGCGTCTCCGACCGCTGACCCGGCACCGCCCTACACCCCCGGAGGCTCCCGCCGGAAGGCCTGGGGGCCGCCGGACCCGAGGTCTACCGTGGGGCGATCGCCGGTGCCCCTGCGCGCTTCCCGCGTGCGCTCCGGCGGCAGTCAGAAGGAGCACGCAATGAGCATCGGAGCAGGGATCTTCCTCCTCGTCGTCGGCGCGGTCCTCGCCTTCGCGGTGGACGTGCAGGTGTCCGGGATCGACCTGAAGCTGGTCGGCTACATCCTCATGGCGGCCGGAGCGGTCGGCCTGATCCTCGGGCTGGTCCTGCTGACGCGCCGCCGCCAGGCCGTCTCGACCACGCGCTCGGCCGTCGACCCGGCCAGCGGCGAGCAGGTCACCCGCCGCTCGAGCGAGAGCGACGGCCCGCTGATCTGATCGGCGGAACGACGAAGGGCGGGACCTCGCGGTCCCGCCCTTCGTCGTTCACGGCCCTACTCGGCGGGCTCGTCCGGCTCGCCGCCGGAGACGGTGTCGGTGTCGCCGCCACCGGAGGAGGTGTCCGTCCCGGTGCCGTCGGGGAGGTCCTCGGTCTTCTCGGTGTCCTCACCCGTGGTGCGGTCGGTGCTCATGGCGCTCTCCCTTCGCGTCGGCGACCTGCCGACCCTCCCACTCTGCTCCGCCCGCGCCTCGCGGGGCAGGGGGTAGCGGAGGCGGAGGGCGGCGTGGAAGGCGCCTACTCCTCGACGACGATGGTGGTGATGACCGGGTTCCGGCGGTGGCGGCGGGTCAGCCAGCGGCCGAGGGTGCGCGTGATCAGCGCCTCCATGGCCTCGAGCTCGACCGGCTTGCCCGCGGCCTGCAGGACGGCGTCGTCGATCGCCTTGCTCGCGTTGGCCTTCCAGCCCGGCTCCTCGACGAAGCCGCGGGTGAAGAACTCGACCGGCTCGCCGAGCGTGCCGCGGTCGAGGTCGGCGATGGCGAGGACCGTGATGGCCCCCTCCTCGGCGAGGACGATGCGGTCGTTCATCGCGTCCTCGGTGGCGACGCCCATCGTGGTGCCGTCGACCAGGATCTGGTCGGCCGGGATGCGCCCGCTGATGCGCGAGCGGCCCTTCACCAGGTCGATCGAGACGCCGTCCTCGATGACGAAGACGTCCTTCTCGTCGATCCCGGTGCGGGTCGCGATCGCCGCGTTCGCGGTGAGGTGGCGCCACTCGCCGTGCACGGGGAGCACCGCGGTGGGGCGGAGGATGTTGTAGCAGTAGGCGAGCTCGCCCGCGCTGGCGTGACCCGAGACGTGCACCTTGGCGTTGCCCTTGTGCACGACCGTGGCGCCCCAGCGGGTGAAGGCGTTGATGATCCGGTAGATCGCGTTCTCGTTGCCGGGGATCAGCGAGCTGGCCAGCAGCACGGTGTCGCCGGGGCCGATGTCGATGATGTGGTCCTTGTTGGCCATGCGCGAGAGCGCCGCCATCGGCTCGCCCTGCGAACCGGTGCAGATCATCACGATCTCGGTCGCGGGGAGCTTCTCGAGCACCTTCATGTCGACGACGAGGCCGGCCGGGATCTTGAGGTAGCCCAGGTCGGCGGCGATGCCCATGTTGCGGACCATCGAGCGGCCGACGAAGGCGACCTTGCGGCCGTGGCGCTGCGCGGCGTCGAGGACCTGCTGGATGCGGTGCACGTGGCTCGCGAAGCTGGACACGACGATGCGGCGCGGCGCGGTGCGGAACACCTGGTCGATCGCGGGGGCGAGGTCGCCCTCCGAGATCGCGAAGCCGGGGACGTCGGCGTTCGTGGAGTCGACCAGGAACAGGTCGACGCCCTCGTCGCCGAGGCGCGCGAAGCCGGGGAGGTCGGTGGTGCGCCCGTCGAGCGGGAACTGGTCCATCTTGAAGTCGCCCGTGTGCAGCACGAGGCCGGCCTCGGTGCGGATCGCGACGGCGAGCCCGTCCGGGATGGAGTGGTTCACGGCGAGGAACTCGAGGTCGAAGACGCCGGCGTCGATCCGGTCGCCCTCCTTCACCGGGCGCGTGCGTGGCGTGATGCGGTGCTCCTGCAGCTTCGCGCTGATCAGCGCGAGGGTGAAGGTCGAGGCGATGATCGGGATGTCGCCGCGCTCCTTGAGGAGGTACGGCACGCCGCCGATGTGGTCCTCGTGGCCGTGGGTGAGGACGATGGCCTCGATGTCCTTCAGGCGCGAGCGGATCGCGGCGAAGTCGGGGAGGATCACGTCGATGCCGGGCTGGTTCTCCTCGGGGAAGAGGACGCCGCAGTCGACGATGAGCAGCTTGCCCTTGTGCTCGAAGACGGTCATGTTGCGGCCGATCTCGCCGAGGCCGCCGAGCGGGGTGATCCGCATGGCGCCCTTCTCGAGGGGCTTGGGCTTGGGGAGCTCGAGGTGGTGGCGGGCGGGCTTGGCGGTTCTGGCGTTTCTCATGCGGTTCTTCCGGGAGGGAGTGGCTGGACGCGGGCGCGCGGCGCAGGGTCCGACCGCGCGCCCGGTCGGGCCGCGGTGATGTGTCGCTCCGGCGCTGTGAGCGCTGTCGGGAGCGGGTGGAGGTGTGCGGGACGGGGCCGGGCGGGGCCGCTCTCAGCGGGCGGTGCCGTCCGTGCGGCGCGCTCTCGCGCACCGACCGTCCCGTACATCCTGCCAGCGTTCCCTGGGTCGCGGGTCCAGGAGGCGGGATCCGGGCCTCGCAGGCGCTCAGGCGCGCGCGTCCTCGACCTCTCGCCGACCCACCGCGTCCTGGCGGCTGCGGAGGAGCTGGCGGCCTGGCGCGCGTGACGGGCGCCGTTCGATGGCTTTACTGCGCTTCACTCGATCTGGATAAAGCACAGTAAGACTCCTGAACCGGCCCGTATGGATGCCGTCGACAATCCCTACACGCCGAACGCGGGAGCGCGACCGGAGATCCTCATCGGCAGAGACGAGCAGACCCAGGCGTTCCGCACCCTGCTGACGCGCCTGCGACGGGGCCGCACGAACCAGTCGATGATCATCACGGGGCTGCGGGGCGTCGGAAAGACGGTCCTTCTCAACGGCTTCCGGACGATCGCCCAGGAGGAGAACGGGGACAGTGATCGAGTTCGAGGCGGTCAAGCACGACGAGGGCCGGTTCCGCCAGGTGCTGGCAACCCAGCTCAAGGCGGCACTCCTCCGCCTGTCCCCCCGCGCGAGATGGACCGACCGCGGGAGGCACGCCGCCGCGGTCTTGAGCGCCTTCGCGGTGTCTGTCGGAGCGGACGGCGAGTGGTCCATCGGATGGGATGTACCGCTGGCAGAAGGAGTGGCCGATCATCGGGATCTCGGACTGGACCTGACGGACGTCCTCGTCGCCGTGGGTGAAGCGGCGGCCGAGCAGGGCGAGGGGATCGTCCTGCTCATCGACGAGGTCCAGATCCTCGACTCACCGCAGCTCGAAGCGCTCATCCAAGCCATCCACAAGACCGTGCAGCGGAGCCTCCCCGTCACGTTCGTCGGTGCCGGTCTTCCGCAGATCGCCGAGCTGGTGGGCGATGCGAGATCGTACGCCGAGCGGCTCTTCACCTTTCCGCGGATCGACTCGCTCGATCACGACGAAGCGGTAGCGGCTCTCCGAGAGCCGGCAGCGGCCGAGGGCGCGGTCTACGACGACGACGCTGTTGAACTCGCAGTCGAGATCACGACCGGATACCCCTCTTTCATCCAGGAACTGGGCTACCAGGTCTGGACGGTGGCTGAGAACGATCGCATCCACCGGGAGGACGTCGAACTGGCGAGGGAGGCATACGAGGCGAAGCTGGACAGCTCCTTCTTCCGCGTGCGACTCGATCGGGCGAGTCCACTTCAGACCGCGTACATGCGAGCCATGGCGGAGCTCGGACCAGAGCCCCAGAAAGCGGGCGACGTCGCGGCGCTTCTGGAGCGCGCGTCCACTCAGCTCGGATCGGTCCGCGCGGAGCTGATCGGGATGGGGCTCCTGTTCACTCCCGAGCACGGGTACGCCGCGTTCACTGTTCCGGACTTCGACCGGTTCATGAAGCGTGCAGTCCCCGTCTTGGAGGTGCCTCCCGTCGTGAGCCGGGGAGCCCGTCGAGCACCCGCCACCGAGGTCTGAGCCAGGCCGCACCCGTTCACGGCCGCCCGGCGTCAGGACTCGTCGGCCTCGAACCGCAGGGGCCGGTCGGCCACCGGCAGCCCGGAGCCGCGCACGGCGGCCTCGATCGCGGCGTGCCCGCCGTCGGGCGCGACGATCCGCAGGCCGTCCTCGGTCGCCCAGTAGGCGGTGACGCCGTGCTCCTCGACGAGGGTCGTGAGCAGCGCGGCGGTCCGCTCCTGCTCGCCGGGACCGACGGTGATCGCGGCCCAGGGACCGGAGATCTCGACCGGGGCGCCCCGCTCCGCGCCCGCAGCGTCCCGCAGGTCCTCCGCCGCCCGGACGATCGGGAGCAGCGCGGGCAGCCCGCCGGAGACGTCCTCGAAGGAGTCGAGGGCGAAGGCCCCCTCGCGGAGCGACGCGTGCAGCTCCAGGCCGCGGCCGAGCCCGTCGATCCGCTCGAGCAGGGCCGACGCGTCGACAGCGGGAGCGGGGCACGCGGCGGTCGGCTCCTCCGCGCCCGCGAAGGAGAGGGTGTTCCCGCCTGCGGACGTCGCCCGGAACGACCACAGCACCGGATCCGCGTACTCGGTCGCACAGGCCGTCGCGAGGGCGTCGGCGAGCGCCGGCTCCTCGACCGCGACCCCGACCCAGGAGGTCGGCGGGCCGAACGCCGGCGCCTCGACCCAGCGCTCGGCGCCGTCGAGGGAGACTCCGGGCACCGCGGCGACCTCGCTCGTCAGACGGTCGAAGCCGGCGTCGGGCCGTGCGAACGGCGTCTCGTCGATCGTCCAGACGAGGAGCGTCAGCCCGCCGGCGGCGAGGGCCGCGGCGAGGACGCCGGCGACGGGGAGGAGGAGGCGACGGGACACGCCCCCATCCTCGCTCCCCTCCTCCGCGGCGTCACGTGGACATCGGGTGAACGGACGGTGCGCCGGCGTCGACGGCTCCCGCCTCGATCGAGCGCATCATCCGGGTGTTCACGGGCGACGGGTGGACCGAGTCGACCCGGACGCCGGTGCCCGCGACCTCGAGGGCCGCGCTCCTGGTGAGCCCGGCGACCCCGCGCTTCGAGGCGACGGAGGGGCTGAGGCCCGGGGCGCCGTCGAGCCCGGCGACGGAGGAGGTGGTGATCACGCTGCCCCGCCCCTGCTCGATCATCCGCGGCAGCACCGAACGGAGCCGGTGCCGACCCGCTCCCAGCACGCTAGGCGGCGGCCGACCGCCTGCCACGGGGGTCGACCTCCGCGGGGGGCAGGGGTTACCGGCGCAGTCCCGAGACGAGCGCGAGGAGCCCGTCCATCGACTCGACGACGAGGGGCGGGAGGTCGCCGCGCTCGGCGACGAAGGCGATCGGGTTGGTCGCGACGACGTGCCCGGCGAGCTCGCCGTCGACGTGCACGACCAGGAGGCCCGCCCCCTCGGCCTCGGGGGTGCCGACCACGACCTCCCGCTCGCCGAGGAAGCCGGTGCGCGGTTCCGTCCGGGCGGTGCGGATCCACGCGGGCAGCGGCTCCTCGGCGACGTACCTCGAGAGCGCGTCCTCGAGCGACGGGCAGGTCACGTCCTCCTGCGGCAGCCCGAGGCGGTGCGCCTCGAAGCCGCCGTCGACCGGCGTGATGAAGCCGAGCACGGCCTCCGGCTCCCGCGGGTCCTCGGTGCGGGCGCGGACCCGCCAGCCGTCGTCGCCGACCGGGTCGAGCTCCACGTCGTCGACGGTCGCGGGCAGTGCTGTGCGGATCACGGGTGGTCCTTCCTCGAGGGACCGTCCAGTCCACCGGACGGCGGAGGGCGCGTCACCGGGGTTGACGACGGTCGCACCACCCGCATCGAGCACGCCCGCTCCAGACGCGTCCGACTGCTCCCGCTCCGGCACAAGGCCCAGCGCGCGGGCCGCCGTCTCCGCTTGACTGGGGGCGACGCGCTGACCCTCGGCGCACCCGGGAGGCGACATGGCGAACCACCGTTTCGAGCTGCGGTCCGGCCGCGGGATGGGCGTCTCGGCGGCGGGCGATCCCGTCGCCGACCGGCTGGTGGTGTTCTGCCACCCCACTCCCGGAGCGGGCGGCTTCGACCCCGACCCGACCGTCACCGGTCCGTGGGGTCTGCACCTGCTGATCCTCGACCGCCCCGGCTACGGCGCCTCGGACCCGGTCGACGCCGCTCACGGCCGCGTCGAGGACCGCGCGGACGACCTCGCCGAGTACCTGCGCCGCTCCGAGCGCACAGCCCGCATGGTCGAGGGCGCCCGCTTCGGCAGCGTCGGCGTGGTCGGCTGGGGCTCCGGCGGCGCGTTCGCGCTCTCGCTCGCGGCCCGGCACCCCGACCTCGTGGACCGCCTCGCGCTGGTCGGCACCCCCGCGCCCCCGCAGGCCGGCGTGATCGTGCACCCCACCAGCGCGTGGGAGCGGCGCGAGACCCTCCGCGGAGAGGACGCCGACGCGATCGCCGCCGCCCTCCCGCAGACGCAGCCGGGCCTGGACGCGCTCGGGATCGACTCCGACGACCCGGTGCTCGCCACCCACGGCGGACTGCGCAACCGGCTGGAGCGGATGCTCGCCGAGGGCTGGCGGCAGGGCCCGAGCGGCGCCGCGACCGACCTCGCGGCGCTCCGCGACGGCTCCTGGGCCGACGACCTCGACCGGGTGACCGCCGAGACGCTCCTGGTCCACGGCGACGCGGACCCGGTGGCGAGCGCCGAGGACGGCCGCTGGTACCGCGGCCGCCTCGCGCGGGCGCGCACCGTGACGGTCGACGGAGCCGGCCGGCTGGCGCTCGTGCGCGAGTGGCGCCGGATCCTCGACCACGTCGCTCCGCTCGAGCGCGGGGCGGAGGGCCGATGAGCCGCCTGGGCGCGGGCCCGCTCGTGCTCGTGTCGGCGATGGCGGTCTCGGGAGTCGTGCACCTGGTGCACCCGCGGACCTTCGACGCGGTCGTCCCGCGAGGGATGCCCGGCTCGGCGCGCGGATGGGTCCTCGTCTCGGGAGCGGCGGAGCTGGTCTGCGCGGCCGCGACGCTGCACCCGCGGACCCGCGCGGCCGGCGGTCTCGCCTCCGCCGCCCTGATGGCCGCCGTCCTCCCCGGCAACGTGCAGATGGCGCGGGACGCCCGTCGGCCTCGGACCCGGGTGATCACGCTGCTGCGCCTCCCGCTCCAGATCCCGCTCGTGCTCTGGGGTCTTCAGGCGGCACGCAGCCGCTGACGCAAGCCCGCGCGTGCGCGGATCGCCCGCTGCTACCGTCCAGGCATGACCGACCAGAGCGCGGACGACCGCCACGACCAGCTGACCAGCGCCCCGAAGGCGACGGAGGCCGACGCGGCCCCGCGCATCGAGGTCTCCACCACCGAGGCCGGCGACACCCGCATCGACATCCGCGAGGACGCCGCCGTGCGACCGGGCCGTGTCGACGAGAACGGCGACGAGCTCGACGAGAGCCGCGACGATGCCTGAGCGCCGCCGTGCCGCGCTCGTCTACAACCCCGTCAAGGTCGACCTGGAGTCGGTGAAGGCCGCTGTGAAGCGCGCCGAGGAGGCCGCCGGCTGGGAGGAGACGCTCTGGTACGAGACCTCCGTCGAGGACCCCGGGGCCGGTCAGACGAAGGAGGCCCTCGCCGCGGGCGCCGACGTCGTGATCGCGGCCGGCGGCGACGGGACGGTCCGCGTCGTGGCGGAGGCCCTCCGCGGCTCCGACGCCTCGCTCGCGCTGCTGCCCTCCGGCACCGGCAACCTGCTCGCCCGCAACCTGAACCTCACGCTCGACGACATCGACAACTCCCTGACCGTCGCGTTCTCCGGACAGGACCGGGCGATCGACGTCGGGATGATCGACATCGAGACCTCCACGGGCCGCGACCGCCACGCCTACGTCGTGATGGCGGGCCTCGGGATCGACGCGAAGATGCTCGCCAACACCGACGACGACCTCAAGAAGCGGGCCGGCTGGCTCGCCTACGTGGACGCGCTGCGGAAGGCCCTGCTCGACAAGAACCAGCTCGAGTTCCGCTACCGCCTCGACGGCTCGAAGACCCGCAAGGTGCGCGCGCACACGATCATCGTGGGCAACTGCGGCGCCCTGCCGGCGAACATCCTCCTGCTGCCGGACGCGGCCGTCGACGACGGCGAGTTCGACATCGTCCTGCTGCGCCCCGAGGGCTTCTTCGGCTGGGTGCAGATCATCTTCAAGGTGGTGTGGGAGAACGGCGTGCTCCGCCGCAGCGGCGTCGTCGGCAAGAAGCTGATGGGGCTGACCAAGGAGGTGTCGGCCCTGCGGTACGTGAAGGGCCGCGACCTCACGGTCCGCCTCGAGCACGCGCAGGAGATCGAGCTCGACGGCGATCCGTTCGGCTCGACCTCGGCGTTCCGCACCTGGATCGAGCCCGGCGGGCTGACGGTGCGCGTCCCGGCGTAGCGCCGGCGGCGGCCGGGCGGATCCGCCCGGTCCGCCTCCCGCCGGGAGAGAGGATCGTCATCCCTCCCGGCGGAGGCGTCTGCTCCGAGCAGGGCGGTGCAGTGCGGCTTCGGGTACCGCACCCCATGCACCTGCATGAACACGGCGACTGTAGTGCGGAATCCGTCGCCGCCGCAACGATCCGCGGGGCTCCGGCGGCTCGAATGGGTAGTTCCACCGTGCGATGCTCCGTGGCAGCGACGGATTCCGCAGCTGACTCGCCCCGGCAGGAGCGTCATCGCCCGTCCGTCGATCGACGAGGCTTCTCCTCGGCACGGTGCCGACACGCGCACGAAACGCCCGCCCGCTAGCGTGCGGACATGACATTCCGTGCGTCAGCCGCGCTCAGCGCGCTCGTGGCCTCCTCCCTCCTCCTCGCACCCGCCGCCATCGCCTCCCCCGCCGCCCGCGCGGGCGCCGTCGACGGGGGCACCAGCGCCGGCGATCCGTACTTCCCCGGCCTCGGCAGCAGCGGCTTCGACGCCCTCACCTACAGCCTCGTCCTGAAGTACGATCCGGCGACCCGGGCCCTCGGCGGCAGGGCCGTGGTCACCCTCGCGCCCCAGAAGGACCTGCGCTCGCTCTCCTTCGACCTGACCGGCCTCACCGTCTCGAAGGTCACCGTCAACGCCGGGGGCGCCCGGTTCTCGCAGTCGGGGGACGAGCTGACCGTCACGCCCGCCCGGACCCTCCGGAAGGGCCTGCCCGCACTGGTGAGCATCGACTACGCCGGGACCACCGGGAACCCCGTCGACGGCACCGGGGCCCCCTTCGGCTGGTGGTCGACGGACGACGGCGCCCTGGTCGCCAGCGAGCCGGACGGCGCCTCGACCTGGTACCCCGTCAACGACTCGCCCGCCGACAAGGCGCGCTACACCTTCAGCATCACGGTCCCGGAGGGCCGGACGGTGGTCGCGAACGGCCTGCCGGTCGGCTCCCCCACCACGTCGAAGGGGTGGACGACCTCCCGCTGGGTCGAGACCAGCCCGATGGCGAGCTACCTCGCCATGGTGAACATCGGCGACTACGACCTGGTCCGCTCCACCCAGGGCGGCGTGACGACCATCGACGCGATCGACCGGGACATCACCGGCGACACCCGCGCCCGCACCGAGGCGGCCCTCGCGAAGCAGGGCGCGATCATCGACTACTTCTCCTCCGTCTTCGGCCCGTACCCGTTCCGCTCGGCCGGAGCCGTGGTCGACGACGAGCGGATCGGCTACGCCCTCGAGACCCAGGGCCGCTCGTTCTACTCCGGCGGCGCGGACGAGTCGACCGTCGCGCACGAGACCGCGCACCAGTGGTACGGCGACAGCGTCACGCCTGAGACCTGGTCCGACATCTGGCTGAACGAGGGCTTCGCGACCTACGCCGAGTGGCTCTGGGAGGAGCACACCGGCGGCGCGAGCGTCACCGAGTCCGCCGCCCGGGTCGCCGCCGCTCCCGCCGACGACCCGTTCTGGTCGACCGCCGTCGCCGACCCCGGAGCCGCGGGCCTCTTCGACGCGCCCGTCTACGCCCGCGGCGGCCTGACGCTCGTCGCCCTCCGCGACCGGATCGGCGCGGACACGTTCGGCGTGCTGCTGAAGCGCTGGGCCTCCGAGAACCGCTACTCGAACGCGACGACCGCCGACTTCCAGGCCCTGGCCGAGAACGTCTCCGGCTCCGACCTGGCGGACTTCTTCGACGCCTGGCTGCGCACGCCGGAGAAGCCCGCCGGTCTCTGACCCCCGCATCGCCGCGGCGCGGGCGGGGTGTCAAGGAGGGACGGCAGGTCGGCCCGAGCCGATACCGTCCCTCCATGGGCTTCTTCGACCGCAACGACTCCTCGACCAGCGCCGCCGCGCCGCAGCCGAGCGCACCCGATCCGCAGCGGCGGGTCTGGAGCGACGGCCTCGGCCGGTTCGCCACCCGCTGCCTCCAGGTGGTCATCGTCCTCCTGCTGGCCTCGGTGCTCGTCTTCGCGATGACGCAGCTCACGCTGGTGCTCATCCCCGTGATGATCGCGCTCATCCTCGCCGCGGCGATCCACCCGGTGCTGGCGTGGATGCGGCGCAAGGGCGTGCCGTCGATCCTCGCGACCTGGCTGGCGCTGATCGGGCTGCTCGCGGTCCTCGGCGCGGTCGGCTGGCTGATCACGGTCGCGGTCCGCAACCAGTGGGACGAGCTGGTCAGCAGCGCCTCCGACGGCGTCACCTCGCTGCAGGACTACGTGCAGCACCTGCCGTTCCAGATCACCGACGAGCAGATCGAGTCCGCCCGCCAGTCGGTCGTCGACTTCCTCACCTCCAGCTCGTTCGGCAACGGCGCGCTCGCGGGCGTTTCCGCGGCGGCGAACTTCATCACCGGCCTCGTGCTGATGATCGTGGTGCTGTTCTTCTTCATGAAGGACGGCCCGAAGATCTGGGAGTTCCTCCTGCGCCCCTTCACCGGCTCGGGCTACGAGCGCGCCAAGCGCGTCGGGCACAAGACGGTCGACGTGCTGGGCGGCTACGTCCGTGGAACGGCGACCGTCGCGGCGGTCGACGCGATCGGCATCGGTGTCGCGCTGGCGATCATCCAGGTGCCGCTGGCGATCCCGCTGGCCGTCATCGTCTTCCTCACCGCGTTCATCCCGATCGTCGGAGCCACGGCCGCCGGCATCCTCGCCGCTCTCGTCGCCCTGGTCGCCAACGGCCCGGTCGCCGCGCTGATCGTGATCCTGGTCGTCATCGGGGTCAACCAGCTCGAGGGCAACTTCCTCCAGCCGGTCGTGATGGCGCGCTCGCTGAAGCTGCACCCGCTGATCGTCCTGATCGCCCTGACCGTGGGCACCGTCCTCGCCGGCATCGTCGGCGCCGTGCTGGCCGTGCCGATCGCGGCCGTCGTCTGGGGCATCGTCTCGATCTGGAACGGACCCTCCGACCCCGCCGAGCCCGCGCGGCAGAAGCGCGCCGAGACGGTCTAGGCCCCCGGGACCGTCGAGCGCGGGCCTAGCGCTCGACGATCCCGTCGCGCAGCGCCTGCCGACGGAGCGAGATCTTCGTGCCGACGGCCAGCCCCTCCGCCCGGTACTTGCCCCGGGCGCTGCGCAGCGAGCTCCGCGCGGCGTCCTGGGTGATGCCGAGGAGCGTGGCGACCTGCTTCAGCGGCATCCCGTCGACGAAGAGGCGGACGATCTCCCGCTCGCGGTGCGTCAGGGTGCCCGGGCGGTCGGGCCCGAGCAGCTCCCGCGTCTGCGCCGTCAGGAAGCGCTCGTCGCGCGCCGCCGCCCGGATCGCCGCGAGGATCGTCTCGGTCCGCTCGCTCTTGACCACGTAGCCGTGCGCCCCGGCCTCGAGCGCCCGGCTGATCGTGCCCGGGTCGGAGTGCGTGCTGATGATGATCGTGGCGGCGCCGGCGGCCGCGATGACCCGGATCTTCATGGCGAGGTCGAGCTCGTCGCCGAGGTCGATGTCGAGCAGCACCACGTCGGTCGGGAAGGCCGGGTGCGCGAGCAGGTCCGTCCAGGTGCCGGCCGTCGCCGCCACGCGGATGTCCGTGCCCGAGCGGCGGATCCACTCCGCCAGCGCCGCCAGCAGGATCGGGTGGTCGTCGAGGATGGCCAGCGTGATCGCGGGCTCGTCGCTCATGTCGTCGTCCTCCTGCGGGGCCGGTGGGCGACGAGGATCCTCGTCGCGCCGTGGTCGGTCGTCGTGCGGTGCTCGCCGAGCTCGCTGAGGATGCCCCAGACCGAGCGGTCGAGGTCGCGGGCGCGGATGCCCGCGGCGACCAGGGCGAGCTCCACCCCGCCGCCCTGGCCCGGCTCCAGGCGGACGGCGAGCGGAGTCCTCCCCGCGGGGGCGGTGAGCAGCCAGAGCACCGAGAGCAGCCGCGAGCGGTCGAGCGGGGCCAGCAGCGCCGCAGCCCCGCTCGGATCGTCGATCGCGACAGCGGAGGACAGCAGCGCCGACTCCTCCACCGCGATCCTCAGCCAGGTGCGGTCGTGGCTGCGGGCGAGCGCCTCGCGGAGCTCGTCTCCGAGCACCCGCGCCCGCTCGCCCAGCTCCTCGTCCAGCGGCACCGGCGTCCGGACCCGCTCGAGGAGCTCCTCGATGCGGGCGTCCACCTGCGAGAACTCGTCGTCCGCGGCGTGGACGGTGCCGTCGGCCAGGCTGCGGTCGAGCGTGCGCCGCACGTACTGGTCGAGCGAGGTGAGCACGACGACGCACACGGCCGCGGGCGCGACGGCGAGGAGGACGTTGCTCACCGCGAGGGCGGCGCCTCCGTCGCCGAGGAGCGCCTGGCCGACGAGGCCGAGCGCCGTGAGCCCGACCAGGACCACCAGAGCGAGGAACGAGCGCGAGAGCGGCTGGAAGGTGATCAGCGCGATCACGCCCGCGCCCACTCCCACGCAGACCGACGGGTAGTACATCGGAGCCGGTGTCGGCAGGGCGTGGTCGGCGAACTCGAGCAGCAGCGCGGCCACGTCCACAGCGAGGACGCCCGCGAAGGCCCGGCGCGGCAGCTCGCCGTGGCGGCGGAGGGCGATCGAGACCCCCACCGCGCTCGCGGCGACGACCAGCAGCCAGGAGAGTCCGCTCAGCCAGGTCGCGGACCGCGCGTCGAGGGACCAGAGGTACGAGATCACTCCGCGGATGTCGAGCAGCACCGCCATCGTGAGGAAGCCCAGCCCGAGGTAGCTCCCGCTCAGGCGGTTCGGCCGGGTGAGGCGCTCGCGGATGCTCCACAGCGCGCCCGGGCTCCTGTCCGCCGCCCGGACCAGCTCCAGGAGCGTCCCCTCCTCCTGCCGCGACCCGCTCACAGCGGCACGCTCAGCAGCACGGTCGCGCCGGACCCGGGCGCCGAGAAGACCCGGACCTCGCCGCCCACCGCCTCGATCCGGCCGACGACCGACTCCGCGAGGCCGAGGCGTCCGGCCGCCACCGCGGCCGGGTCGAAACCGCGCCCCTCGTCCGAGACGACGACGCGGAGCGAGCCCGCCTCCTCCGCCACGCTCACGTGGGCCAGGTCCGCTCCGGAGTGGCGCCGCACGTTCTCGAGGCACTCCCCGGTCGCGCGCACCACGGCGTCGAGCACCTCCGGTCGGATCCGCGGCTGCGCACCGCCGTGCCAGCGCACCTCCACGCCCACCGCCGCCGACCGCCGACCGAGCGCGAGGAGCGCCTCCGGCACCCCGGCCGCCCCGTCCGGGTCCGGCTCCTCCACCGTCTCCAGACCGCGCAGGAGGGCCAGGTCGGCGGCGGCCCGGTCGCGCAGCACGGGAGCGGGCACGCCCTCCCCCCGGTGCGCCACCATTGTCAGCGTCGCCAGGATCGTGTCGTGCATCAGCCGCGCGTCGGCGCGGTGCCTGGACTCGCTCTCGCTCGAGCGGCGCTCGGCGTCGTGGGCGGTCCGGAGGCGGGCGGTGCCGACGTGCGCACGCGCGACGCAGCCCGCGAGCCACCGCGCGGCGGTCAGGAGCAGCGCCCAGCAGACGACGACCGAGATCAGGACGAAGGGAGCGCGCCCGGACGCGCCCGTCGCCGCCGCGCCGAGGGCGAGGACCGGGAGCAGCGCGAGGACCGCGGCCCACGGCATGCCCCGCCAGGAGCCGACGGCGAGCAGCGCGCACGGCAGCGCCATCGAGGCGAGCATCGTGATCCCGCCCAGAACGGCGCGGAGGGAGGCGTCGACGCCCGGCGAGAGGAAGGCGGCGAGTGCCGCGACGTCCAGCGCGGATCCCAGGATCACGGCCCTCGTCCCGGTCGCGACCGATCGGCCGGGCGCGAGCTGCACGAGCGCCGAGACGACCAGTAGCGCCAGGCTCGGCAGCACCGTGGTCAGCTGCGCGGGCGTCAGGGCGAGCAGGTGCAGCGCGGAGGCGGCGGTCAGCACCCCGCCCGCACGCCGGGCGCAGAGCACGCCGACCTCGCACTGCTCGCGCAGCAGCACCGCGGCGTCGGCGGGCCGGGGAGGCAGTGGCACGGTGACCTCGGGAGGACGGGCTCCGGGCTCGTTCCGGGGCGACGGTGGCGGGGAGGCTGTGGCGGGGATCGGCGGCGGGGAACGGCGCGATCCGAGTCGTATCGTGGCACACCGCGACCCGCCCGGACAGCGGTTCCGGCCGCCTCGCGCACGCGGATCGGCGCGCCGTCTGACGCCGGCGGTCGCGCTCGGGGGCCGTGATCCCGTAGAGTCGAGACATCTCCTGGGCGATCGCCCGAATTCCACGGCTGAGAAGTCGCACGACGACGAAGAGACTCAGCCCCTGATAGAGACCGCACCGACCGAGAGCATCGTCCTCGGTCGTCCGGTTCGAACGCCCGCCTCGCACGCGGGTACCGCCCTTCACAGGACGCCGCGGAAGCCGCGCCGTTCCTCGTTCGACCCCCGCTCCACCGGCACGCCCGGTCCGCGGGACGTTCTCCCCCGCAGAGCCGCCCTCCCCCGGAGGCGCGAGCTCAGCCCCTAGACGACCCGGGCGACTCCGGCAGACGCGTGTTTCACCCGCGGAGGCCGAGTCGAGCGGGTACCGCACACTCGTGCGGACTCTGACGACGCAGGCCCCGGTCGGCGTCATTAACACATAAGGAAAAGAAATGCCTACTGGCACCGTTAAGTGGTTCAACTCCGAAAAGGGCTTCGGCTTCATCGCTCCCGACGACGGAGGCGCCGACGTGTTCGCGCACTTCTCCGCCATCGCGAAGCAGGGCTACCGCGAGCTCGTCGAGAACCAGCACGTCGAGTACGACGTCGAGCAGGGCCGCAAGGGCCCGCAGGCCGCGAACATCCGCGGCGTCGGCGAGTAATCTCCGACTTACGACGCCCCGTCGACCAGGATCCCCGGATCCGGTCGGCGGGGCGTCCGTCGTTGACGGGGTGATTACGCCCCCGGCCGGCGGAGGCGAAACCCGTGCCACCCCTCCGGGCCGCAGGATCGGTATCCTCTCCGTGGCGGCTCCCGAGCTCACGGAGCCCGCGACGCCGTCCGGGACTCCGGCGCGTCGGCACGACTTCACGGCGGAGACAATGGGACGACTGATCTACGGACCGCAATCACTCGAGATCGACTTCGAGGACCGGCTCCTCGCGCACCTCAAGGTCGCGATGTTCACCAAGATGCGGCGGAACGAGTCGTTCAGCCTCTCCTGGAGCGAGCCGGAGTCGTCCGGCTACGGCCGCAGCTCCGTCTGGGTGCACCCGACGACTCCGCTGCACTTCCGGTTCCACGGCAGCAAGCGGCCGTCGCTGAACCGCCTGTGGATCGAGCAGTTCATCGCGAGCGCGAACAACACCGGCGAGATGACCGTGGTGCCGGAGCCGGCCGAGGGCTCCTGAGCCGCGACGCTCCTCAGACCACGAGCGGCCGGGCCGTGTGCACGAGCTCCTCGTGCGACAGGGCCCGGAGGCGCTCGGCGATCTCGGCACGGGCGCCCGCGTCGACCGACGCCCGGGCGTGCTCCTGCGGCCGCAGCGGCGTGAGGGTGACCAGGTCGGCGTGACCGGTCGCCAGGTCGAGCCGCTCGGGCAGGCCGGGGCTGCGCAGGCCCAGGAGGACGCCGACGGTGCCCTGCTCATCGGTCCAGGCGGGCGGCGCCGCGACGTTCGCGAGCCGCGCCGTGTCGAGGGAGCTGCGGCAGCACACCCCCTGGAGGGCGGCCCGTCGGGCGGCCTCGTACAGCAGGCGGAAGTGCCAGTGGTTCCAGAGCTCGGCGGTGGGGACGCCGCGGACGGCGGACGTCTCGAGGCACAGCTCGAGGCCGAGACCGGTGCCGGGATGCGCGAGCCGGTCGAAGGGATCGCTCAGCCCGTCGGTAGCGAGCACCACGGAGGCGCCGCGGTCGACGCGCAGGAACGCACGGTGATCGGTGGGCCAGCGCGCGCCGCCGCGGACGCCGGGATCCTCGGTCGAGACGACGACGGTGCGATCCAGCGCACCCACTCCGCGCCAGGCGTCGGCCCGGTCCTCCGCCACCGCCTCGGCCAGCGCCCGCCTCTCGTCCTCGGTCCATCGGACCTCACGAGTGCGGTTCAGGAACAACGACATGGGACTCCCCGTCCGCGCGACCGGCGTGCCGCGCTCCCGGAACGCTACGGCGCCCACCCCTGCTCCTCCTCCGAGCAACCGGAACGCCAGCTGTGTTTGTTGCGCGGCGGTCCCCGCCCGCCGCGGCGCGGTCGGCTCCCAGGAGTGGCCGGGCAGGTGGAGCGAGTCGCGACCGGCTACGCCGAAACGCTGGAACGCGTTTCGACGGTTCGCCTCACGGCGGTGTTCACTCCCGCGGCGGTCCCCGCCCGCCGCGGCGCGGTCGGCTCCCAGGAGTGGCCGGGCAGGTGGAGCGTGTCGCGACCGGCTACGCCGAAACGCTGGAACGCGTTTCGACGGTTCGCCTCCGGCGATGTTCACTCCCGCGGCGGTCCCCGCCCGCCGCGGCGCGGTCGGCTCCCGCAGACAGCCGGGCAGGTGGAGCGGGTCGCGTCCGGCTACGCCGAAACGCTGGAACGCGTTTCGACGGTTCGCCTCACGGCGCGCCGCCGTGGCCGTGGATGGAGGAGTCGATGGCCCGCGCGGCCGGGCGTCCACCGCCGCTGTGTCCGCGAGGCGAACCGGCGGAACGCGTGTCAGCGGTCCGTCGTAGCTGGACGCAGGACGCTCCACCCGCCCGGCCATCCCGAGTAGCCGACTGCGCCGCGGCGGGCGGGGACCGCCGCGGAAGAAGGCTCAACCCAGCGGGTTGATGCCGTTGGTGCGCCAGCGCTCGTCGGCGAGCTGGCCGGGGGTGCCGGCGCTCGCGTTCTCGCCCAGGGGCTCGCCGCCCTCGACGGCGTCGGCGCCGAGCGCGGTGCCGGCTCCCTCGGCGGTGCTGCCGGGGGGAAGCAGGCCCTCCTCGTCCTCGCGGGGGCCGACCTCGTCCTCGGGGGCGTTCTCGGAGCCGCTCTCGCTCATCGGGTCGTAGCCGTGGTCCGGGTCGCGGCTCTCGTCGGCCGTCGTGTTCTCCTCGACCTCGGCGTCGGCGGGGCGGACGTCGTCGGCCTTCTCCGCATCGGTGGAGGGGGTGGCCTCGAAGCCTGCGAACTCGGGGCTGTCGTCTGCGCTCATGGCCGCCACGGTAGCACCGGGCCCGCGGGCACCGGAGGGGGTTCCGCCGGGCGCCCGCGACGCCTCCGCTCAGCGGTCACGCCCTAGGCTCGGGGGGCTGGCACGGACGACGGGAGCGACATGCGACGACTCGGGTACGACAGGTTCGGCGGGCCCGATCTGCTCTCGTGGCGGGAGGCGCCGGTGCCGATGCCGGGTCGCGGCGAGGTCCTGGTGCGCACACGCGCGGCGAGCATCAACGCGACCGACGAGAAGATCCTGTCCGGCTCCGCGCGGATCATGGCCGTCGGCCGCTCCCGTCCCTACGGGTTCGGCCTCGACATCGCCGGCACCGTCGAGGCGCTCGGCCCGGGGTCGCACTCGGTCGCGATCGGCGACCGCGTGGTGGGGATGACCCGCGACGGCGACGCCTTCGCCGACGCGTCCATCGCGCGCAGCCGCTCGCTCGTCCCGATGCCCGACTCCCTCGGCTTCGTCGAGGCCGTCACGCTCGCGATGTCGGGCGGCACCGCGGTGGGCCTGGTGGACGCACTGCACGTGCGCGCCGGCGAGCGCGTCCTCGTCAGCGGCGGCTCGGGAGCCATCGGCGATCCGACGATCCAGCTGCTGGTGCGGGCGGGCTGCACGGTCGCGGCCACCGGCTCGGCCGCCTCCGCCGACCTGCTCCGCTCGCTCGGCGCCGAGCCGCACGACTACCGCGCGCTCGACCTCGGGGTGCTGGGCGGCCGCTTCGACGTGGTCGTCGACGTCTCCGGCCACCTGCCGGTCGACGACGCGGCGATCCTCCTCGCCGAGGGCGGGCGCATCGCGACGCTGGTGCCGAGCGGTCCGGCGCTGGTCTCGCAGGCGACGGGCCTCGTCCGCCGCGACCGCCCGCGGGTGCGCAACATGATCGTGGTGGCGACGGCGGAGCGGATCGGGCGCGCGGTCTCGCTCGCCACCTCCGGCGAGCTGCGGCCCCGGCCGGGCGCCGTGCATCCGCTGGGCGACGTCGTCGACGTGCTGTCGCGCCGAGCGACCGGCGCCGACCGCACGATCGGCAAGATCGTCTTCACCGCCGACGACTCGGCTCCGCTGAGCTGACCTCCGGCTCCTCCTCCTCTGCCGGGCGGCCGAGCGAGAGCGTGGCCAGGAAGCCGACGGCGAGGAACCCGGCGGCGGCGAAGGCCGCGTAGCGGGTGCCGTCCGAGAACGCCTCGCCCGCCGCCCGGGCCGCGTCGGCGGTGTCCGGTGAGGCGGCCAGCCCGGCGATCGCGGCGCCGGAGGAGTCGACCACCGCGTCGACGGTGCTCGCGACCTGCTCCGCGGGGAGGCCCTGCTGCTCGAGCGAGGTCGTGAGGACCCCCGCGGTCGAGGTGTAGAGGATCGTCCCGAGCACGGCGATGCCCAGCGCCGAGCCGATCTGCCGCGCGGTCGACTGCGTGCCCGAGCCCTGCCCGCTGAGCTCGACGGGCACGTCCCGGAGCACGACCCCGGTCAGCTGCGCCGTCGCGAGGCCGACGCCGAAGCCGTAGACGGCGAGGAACGGGACGAGGGCCCACCACGGGGTGGAGTCGGAGACGACCAGGCCGATGCCCGCGACGCCGACGATCTCGGCCGCGAGACCCACCCGCACGATCAGCACCGGCGCGACCCTGTTGCCGAAGGCGCCGGCGAAGCCCGAGGCGACGAAGGAGCCGAGCGCGAGCGCGAGGAGCACCAGGCCGGTCTGCACGGCCGTGTAGCCGAGGACGCTCTGGAGCCAGATCGGCAGCGCCAGGATGATCCCGAACTCGCCGAGCGAGACGATCATCGCGGCGAGGTTGCCGTTGCGGAACGAGGCGAGGCGGAAGAGCCCGATCGCGAGCATCGCCGAGCGCCCGGCGCGCTCGCGGGCCCGCGCCCAGAGGACGAAGGCGACCCCGGCGAGCACCGCGACGGCGAACGCGATCGGGACCGGTGAGAGGCCGAGCGGCCAGCTCCAGCCGCCGACGCTCAGCCGCTCGTCGACGCCCCACCAGCCGAGGGTGCGCCCCTCGATGAGGGCGAACACGAGGGAGGCGGAGGCGATGATCGAGAGCGCGGCGCCGACGAGGTCGACCCTCCGCCCGTCGGGCTGCCGCGACTCGTCGACGAACAGCAGCGCTCCGACCACGATGATCACGCCGAGCGGGATGTTGATGCCGAACGCCCAGCGCCAGGAGAAGTCGGTGGTGAGCCAGCCGCCGAGCAGCGGGCCGACCGCGGTCATGCCGCCGATGGTCGAGCCCCAGACGGCGAAGGCGATGGCGCGCTCGCGCCCGCGGAAGGTGGCGTTGATCAGCGAGAGGGTCGTCGGCAGCACCATCGCTCCTCCGACGCCCTGCACGACCCGGGAGAGGATCAGCAGGTCGCCGGTCGGAGCGAGGGCCGCCGCGACGGAGGAGAGCGCGAAGAGCGAGACGCCGACGATAAGCATGCGGCGCCGGCCCCAGCGGTCGGCGAGCGTGCCGAAGACCAGCAGGAGCGCGGCGAACACGAGCGTGTACGACTCCTGCACCCACTGCACCTGGGTCGAGGTGATCCCGAGATCGGCGACGATCGACGGGATGGCGACGTTGACGATGGTCGAGTCGACGATGATCGTCGCCACTCCGAGGCTGATGACGACCAGCCCGATCCACTTGCGGTTGCGCACGACGCTCTCCTCCGAGGATTTAGTAAGCCAGCTGACTATATGCCCGCGGAGGGCGCCGTGTCGAAGGGAGGGCCTGGAAGATTAGCGGGAGGCGGGCGCGGCGACAAGGGCGCGAAGCTACCGGAGCCGCCCGGTCAGGATGGACGCATGCCCGCATCCCCCCGTTCCTTCCCGTATCCCCTCGGCGTCTCCCTCCGCGGCGACGCCGGCGCCGACGTCGCCGTCTACTCCGAGACCGCGGACAGCGTCGAGGTCTGCCTCTTCGACGAGTCCGGAGCAGAGACCCGCGTCGCCCTCACCGAGCGGACCGGCCACGTCTTCCACGGCCTCGTCCCCGAGATGGGCATCGGCACCCGCTACGGACTGCGCGTCGACGGCCCCTGGGACCCCGCCAACGGCCTCCGCCACAACGCCGCCAAGCTCCTCCTCGACCCGCACGCCACCGCGATCGAGGGCTCGTACACCTGGTCCGAGGACGTCTTCGGCCAGTTCTACGAGGACGCCGACACCCGCAACGACGCCGACTCCGCGCACGCGGTCCCCCGCTGCGTCGTCACCGATCCCGACTCCTTCGACTGGAGCGGCGACACCGCGCCGCGCATCCCGCTCGAGGAGACCGTCGTCTACGAGGTGCACGTGAAGGGCTTCACGAAGCTGCACCCCGACGTGCCCGAGGACATCCGCGGCACCTACCGCGGCCTCGCGCACCCCGCCGCGATCAAGCACTTCACCGACCTGGGCGTGACCTCGGTCGAGCTGCTCCCCGTGCACCAGTTCGTGCAGGACTCGCACCTCGAGGAGAAGGGCCTGCGCAACTACTGGGGCTACAACTCCCTCGGCTTCTTCGCGCCGCACAACGAGTACTCGCACGCCGGGGACGACGGCTCGCAGGTCGACGAGTTCAAGGCCATGGTCAAGGCGTTCCACGAGGCCGGCCTCGAGGTCATCCTCGACGTGGTCTACAACCACACCGCCGAGGGCAACGACAAGGGCCCCACCCTCTCGTTCAAGGGCATCGACAACGGCTCCTACTATCGACTGGTGGAGGAGGACCGCGCGAACTACTTCGACACCACCGGCACCGGCAACAGCCTCAACGTCGCGCACCCGGCCGCGCTCGGCCTGATCATGGACTCGCTGCGCTACTGGGTGACCGAGATGCACATCGACGGCTTCCGCTTCGACCTCGCCACCACCCTCACCCGCCAGACCGGTGAGGCCGAGGTGCACAGCGCCTTCCTCGACCTGATCGCGCAGGACCCGGTGCTCGCGCCCGTCAAGATGATCGCCGAGCCGTGGGACACCGCCGGCTACCAGGTCGGCGGCTTCCCCGCGGACTGGTCGGAGTGGAACGGGAAGTTCCGCGACGACGTGCGCGACTTCTGGAACGGCGCCGACTCGGTGCTCGGCACGACCGCGCAGCGCGTCCTCGGCTCCCCCGACGTGTACGAGGCCGACCGCCGCTCGCCGGTCTCCAGCATCAACTTCGTCACCGCGCACGACGGCTTCACCCTCGCCGACCTCACCGCCTACTCGCGCAAGCACAACGCGGCCAACGGCGAGGACAACAACGACGGCGAGAGCGACAACCGCTCCTCCAACAACGGCGCCGAGGGCCCGACCGAGAACGAGGCGGTCAACGAGCGCCGCGACCGCATGCGCCGCAACTTCCTCGCGACGCTGCTGCTCTCGGCCGGCGTGCCGATGATCCTGGGCGGCGACGAGATCGCCCGCACCCAGGGCGGCAACAACAACGCCTACTGCCAGGACGACGAGATCTCGTGGTTCGACTGGGAGAACGCGGACCGCGAGCTGCTCGCCTTCACCCAGGAGCTGATCGCCCTCCGCGCCGCGGAGCCGGCGCTGCGCCCGAAGTGGTTCCGCCGCGCCCCCGGCGACGGCGGCCCCGACACGGTCGACATCCTCCGCTCCGACGCGCAGGGCTTCGCCGACGAGGACTGGGACAACCCCGACGCCCGCTCGATCACCTTCGTGTTCGAGCACGAGGGCAGCGCGAGCTTCGCCCTGCTGCTGAACGCGGCGGAGAACGGCGTCGAGTTCACCGTTCCCGAGGCGCCCGGCGCCGAGTGGACGCTGGCCGCCTCGAGCGACCCGGAGCAGGTCGTCGAGGGCGAGGTCACCACGCTGATCGTGCGCGACGGCTCGTTCACGCTGCTGCGCTCGGCCTCCTGATGACCGGCCGGACCCCGCGGCTCCTCCGCTTCGGCGGGCGCATCGCGGGGTTCGGCACGTCCTCGGGCACGAGGATCGTGCTGGGCCTCTGGGAGGACACCCCCTTCGGCCCGTTCGCCGACGCGATGGTCGAGGACGGCGACGGCCACCGCCTCCTGATCGCACCGACCCGCGAGGTCGCGGACTTCATCGGGTCGACGTACGCGTTCGACGAGGTGCGGATCGCGCCGGTGTCGTGGCGGAGGATCGCGGGCGGCCTGTCCGTCTCGGCCGGACCGCTCGCGGTGCGACTGGAGCTCGGCGGTCTCACTGCGCTCGGCCGGCTGCTGCGGATCGTTCCGCGACCGCTCGCCGAGCACCCGGCATGGCTGACCGCGATCTCGCCGGTCGCTTCCCTGCTCGTCCGCGGGGTCAGTACGGCCGGGTCGGCCGGGCACGGACGCCGCGAGTACTACGGCGTGCGGGCGATCCGCCGCGTCGAGGGCGTCCACGCGGTGCTGGCGGAGGAGGACCTCGGCCCGTTGCGCCCGCTCTCGCCGCCCGTGCGGTTCGGCTTCTCGTCGGCGCCCGCCGCTCCGGCGATCGTCGACGTCACCACCACCATCGCGCTCCCGCGCGAGGGGACCACCGCGCTCCGGCGCGACCGAGAGAGAGGAGCCGCCTCGTGAAGAAGGGCGACAAGATCAGCTGGAACACCTCGCAGGGCGAGACCCACGGCGAGCTGGTCGAGAAGAAGACGAAGGAGTTCCAGTTCGAGGGGCAGAAGTTCAACGCCTCGGACGACGAGCCCTACTGGATCGTGCAGAGCGACAAGACCGACGCGAAGGCCGCGCACAAGGAGTCGTCGCTGACGAAGAAGTGAGCGGGCGCAGGCCGAGCGGCTGCGGGCCGGGCTCCGGATCGACTCCGGGGCCCGGCCCGCGCCCGTCTCACGCGATGCGGATGAGCTTCTTGTTCACGAACTCCTCGAGGGCGGGGCGGCCCATCTCGCGGCCGGTGCCCGAGCGCTTCACGCCGCCGAAGGGCAGCTCGGCCGCGTCGCCGAGGACGAGGTTGATCCAGACCATGCCGGCGTCGATCCGGTCCGCCAGGCGCAGCGCCTGCTCCTGGTCGGTCGTGTAGAGGTAGGAGCCGAGGCCGTAGGGGGTGTCGTTCGCGAGGGCGATCGCCTCGTCCTCGTCGCGGACGCGGTAGAGCGCGGCGACGGGGCCGAAGAACTCCTCGCGGTAGGCGTCCATCTCGGGCGTGACGCCCTCGAGCACGGCGGGCGGGAAGAAGTTGCCGGTCACCTCGCCGCTGGCGCGGACGGTGGCCCCCTGCTCGCGCGCGGCCGCCAGCTGCGCCTCGAGGCGCTCCGTCGCGGCGGAGGAGGAGAGCGGGCCGAGGAGGGTGCCCTCCGCGAACGGATCGGCCGGCTGGGCGCGGGTGAACGCCTCCGTGAACTTCTCGGCGAACGCGTCGTACAGCTCGTCGATCACGATGAAGCGCTTCGCGGCGTTGCAGGACTGGCCGTTGTTGTCCAGGCGCGCGGCGACCGCGTCCTCGACCGCCTTGTCGAGGTCGTCGGTCGACAGGAGCACGAACGGGTCGGAGCCGCCGAGCTCGAGCACGACCTTCTTCAGGTGCCGGCCCGCGAGCTCCGCGACGGCCGCGCCGGCCCGCTCGGAACCGGTGACGGAGACACCCTGGACCCGGGGGTCGGCGATGACGGTCGCGGCCTGCTCGTTCGTGGCGTAGAGGTTCACGTAGACGCCGGCGGGCGCGCCCAGCTCCTCGGCCGCGGTATGGAAGATGTCGGCGATGGCGGCGGCCGACTCCGGGCACTGCGGCGCGTGCTTGAGCAGGATCGTGTTGCCCGCGACCACGTTCGGGCCGGCGAAGCGGGCCACCTGGTAGTAGGGGAAGTTCCACGGCATGATGCCCAGCAGCACGCCCAGCCCGGCGCGGCGGATCAGCGCGGAGCCGGTGCCCTCGGCGAGCTCGATCGGCTCGTCGGCGAGGAAGGCCTCGCCGTTCTCGGCGTAGTAGCGGTAGATGTCGGCGGCGAAGCCGACCTCGCCCTGCGCCTGGTCGAGCGGCTTGCCCATCTCGCGGACGATGATCGCCGCGAGCTCGTCGGCGCGCTCGACGTGCAGCTCTGCCACGCGGGCGATCAGCGCCGCGCGGGTCGCGACGGGCACGGTCCGCGACCAGGAGGAGTACGCGTCCTGCGCCGCGCCGATCGCCGCGGTCAGCTCGGCGTCGCCGAGGGTCGGGTACTCGCGGTGGGTCTCCCCCGTGGCCGGGTCGATCACGGCGTAGTGGGTGCTCATGCGGGCTGTGCTCCTTCGCGCTGGGGGGCCGGTGCGGTCGCGCCGTCCTCGTCGATGATCTCCTGTGCCAGGCGCCTGCCGACGCGGATGGCGCCGTCGACGTGCTGGTAGCCCTCGGCGGCGAGGTCGCTCGTGCCGAAGCGGAGCGGACCCACCGGCTCCAGCTGCAGCGCGCCGTACCGGGTCAGCCCGCCCAGGTCGAAGCTCGCGGCGTACGCGCCCTGCGTCCACTCCTCGGACGCCCAGTCGCTCTCGTAGTAGACGACCGGATCGAGTGCGGCCGGGCCGAAGTAGGCGGCGAGCGAGTCGAGGATCGCGGCCTTCCGCTCCGCCTCGTCGAGCGCGAGCACGCGGTCGGCCTTCTCGTCCGAGACGAAGCCGACCAGGGTGCCGCGCTCCTCCCCGTGGTTCGAGTTGTCGTAGGCCTCGTGCACGAGCGAGTGCGGGCTGAACGCGGTGCCGGAGAGGCCGTCGGCGCGCCAGAAGGGCGTGGCGTACGTGGCGTGCACCTTGATCACGAGGCCGAGCGACTGGTGCTGCAGGGCCTGCTGCCGCAGGCGCGGGAGCGGCGGGTCGAACGAGATGCGGCCGACGAGGTTCGGCGGCACGGCGACGATCGCGCGGCGGGCGCGGAGGACGACGCCGTCGGCGCGCACCTCGACCCCGTCGTCGCCGTGGCGGACGGAGCGGACCGGGTGCCCGAGCAGGACGCGCTCGGCGCCGAGGCGCTCGGCGAGCCGCTCCGGGACCTGCTGGAGGCCGCCGATCACGCGCTTGTCGAGGATGAAGTCGGCGTCGACCAGGTTGCTGAAGCTCCCCGCGCTCGCGGCCATGAGGAGCGCCTGGAGGAGGGAGAAGGCGTGCGCCGGCTTGGTGAGCATGGCGTCGGCGAGGAAGAGGGCGATGTTGGCCCGTGCCTCCTCGTCGTCGCTCTGCTGCTCCAGCCAGGCGGCGAAGGTGATGCGGTCGTAGTCGCGGGCGAGCGGGTGCGTCCACGGCGCCGCCGGATCCGTCTCGGCGACGAGGCGGTCGAGCACCTCGATCAGACGGGAGATCTCGGACTCGGTGCGCTCGCTCCCCGGGAAGATGTCGCCGGTGAAGCGGCGAGCGGAGCCGTCGGCGCCGATGTAGACGCTCTCGCCCTCGCGGTAGCGGGAGTAGGTGCCGAGGCCGAGCTCGTCGAGGGTCTCGAGGAGCGCCGTCTGGTCCGGCGAGACCCACTGGCCGCCGAGCTCGAGGAGCTGCCCGTCGACCACGCGGGTCTCGAGCCGCCCGCCCACGCGCTCGCGCGCCTCGACGACGACGACGTCGAGGCCGTGCTGCTGCAGCCGGAGCGCCGCGGTGAGTCCGGTGGCACCGGCTCCGATCACGACGACGTCGTGCTCGCTGGGGGACATGACTTCTCTTTCCGTCGGTGATCGCGGGAGTGGACGCGCGAATACGGATGATCCTGTCACAGAAGCGGAGGAGAACGTCAGTGAGTGCGCACGATGGAGGGTGGACTCGAAGCGCCCTCCACCGAACTACATAGGCATGCTATATTGTTTCTCGTGCCCGATCCCAGTGCCCCCGTGCGTCTCGCCTCCGCCGCCACCGCCCTCACGCGGTTCGCGGGCCGGGCGAGCGGCGCGACCGGGCTCGGCGCGCAGTCCGGAGCCGTCTGGTCGACGCTCGCCGAGCTGCGCACCGCCTCCCCCTCCCGCCTCGGCGAGCTCGCCGAGCGGGTCCGCGTCACCCAGCCGACGATGACCGGCATCATCGCCCGGCTCGACGAGGCCGGCTGGATCCGCCGCGTCCACGACGCCGGCGACGGCCGCGCCTGGCTCATCGAGGGCACTCCCGCCGGCTTCGACGCCCTCGCCGAGCACCGGCTCCGCCTCGAGGCCGCTCTCGCCCCGCTGTTCGAGGACCTCGACGAGGACGACCGCCTCGCCCTCGAGCGCGCCGCGACCCTCGTCGAGGCCCGCGTCGCCCGGATCGCCGGCACCCCCGTCCCCTCTTCCCCCGAGAAAGGCTCCACGCCGTGACCACCTCCCCCCACTCGCCCGCCCAGGGCTCGATCCTGAAGCAGCCGCTGGCCGTCTGGGCCGTCGCCTTCGCCGCGGTGATCGCCTTCATGGGGATCGGCCTGGTCGACCCGATCCTCCCGGCCATCGCCGAGAGCCTGCAGGCGACTCCGACCGAGACCTCCCTGCTCTTCACGAGCTACCTCGTCATCACCGGCGTCGTGATGTTCTTCACCAGCTGGCTCTCCAGCCGCATCGGCGCCAAGAAGACCCTCATGATCGGCCTGGTGCTGATCGTGGTGTTCGCCGCGCTCGCCGGCACGGCGGGCAGCGTCGAGGGCGTCATCGGCTTCCGCGCGGGCTGGGGCTTCGGCAACGCGCTGTTCATCTCGACCGCGCTGTCGACCATCGTCGGCGCGGCGAGCGGAGGCTCCTCCGCGGCGATCGTGCTCTACGAGGCCGCGCTGGGCATCGGCATCGCCATCGGCCCGCTGCTCGGCGGGCTCCTCGGCAGCGTCTCGTGGCGCGGTCCGTTCTTCGGGACCGCCGTGCTGATGGCCATCGGCTTCATCGCCATCGCGACGCTCCTGCGCGAGGACGGCCCCAAGCCCGCTCCGACTCCGCTCTCGGCGCCCTTCGCGGCCCTCAAGGTCCCGGCCATCCGCACGCTGGCGGGCGCCGCCCTGTTCTACAACATCGGCTTCTTCGTGCTGCTCGCCTACACGCCCTACCCGCTCGGGCTGGACGAGATGGGCCTCGGCTTCACGTTCTTCGGCTGGGGCCTGGGCGTGGCGGTCACCTCCGTGTTCGTCGCTCCGCTGCTCACCCGGCGCCTCCCGCGCACCGTCGTGCTGCGCTCGGTGCTGCTGCTGCTCGCGCTCGACCTGATCGCCGGCGGCCTCGTGATCTCGTCGCGCGTCGGCCTGATCGTCTGCATCATCGTCGGCGGCCTGCTGCTCGGAGTCGTCAACACGGTGCTCACCGAGTGCGTGATGGAGGCGACCGACCTGCCCCGCTCCGTCGCCTCGTCCGCCTACTCCGGCGTCCGCTTCCTCGGCGGCGCGATCGCCCCGCCCGCCGCGTCCGCCCTGGCCGCCGCGATCTCGCCGGCCTTCCCGATGTACGCCGCGGCCGGAGCGGTCGCCGTCGCCGCGCTGATCGTGCTGCTCGGACGCCGCACCCTGGCCCGCGCCGACGCCCACGAGCCCGAGCCCGAGCTCGTCGAGGCGCAGGCGATCACGCTCGGCGAGTGACGCGCCCGGCGGGCTTCAGGGGCCCGCCGAGGGGTCACGAACGGTCGTCATCCGAGCGGGATGGCGGCCGTTCGTGACGCATGGACGCGGTCGAGCGGGGTGGGCGGCGGATCCGACCTGTGGAGAACCGGTTCACGAGGATCGGGAGGCGGGACAGTGGCCGGATGCACGATCCCTCGCCGCTTCCGATCGGACTCCGCGGCCGCGCCTTCACCGTCGCTGACGCTCGCGCGAGCGGTCTGAGCCGCGGGCGGCTCCGCAGCTCCGACCTCCACCGGCCCTTCCACGGCGTCCGCACCGCCGACCCCGACCCCGACCTGCGCCTGCGCGCGGAGGCGCTCCTCGCGCTGGTCGGTCCGGAGGCGCTCCTGAGCCACGTGACGGCGGCGCGGCTCTGGCCGCTCGACCTCCCGCCCGCCGCTGCGGACGAGCCGGTGCACGTCAGCGTCCGCCGGCCGGGACGCGCTCCCCGGCACCGGAACGTCGTCGGCCACGCCCTCGCCGATCCCGACGTCCGCCGCGTCCTCCGCCGCGGACTCCCCCTCACCGATCCGGCCTCGCTCTTCTGCCATCTCTCCGCACTCCTCGAGCCGGACGACCTCGTCGCGGTGGGCGACGCGCTGGTGCGCACGCCGGTCGTCGGCGATCCGGCCGATCGACGGCCCTGGGTGCCGCTGCCCGACCTGCGGGAGCGCGTGTCGGCCTTCCGCGGTCGGGGCTCGGTGCGGCTCCGCGCGGCGCTCGCTCTGGTGCGCGACGGGGCGGAGTCGCGGCAGGAGTCGCGGTTCCGGCTCGCCTCGGTGCGGGCGGGCCTCCCGGAGCCGGTGCTGCAGGAGCCGCTGTTCGACTCCGACGGGGTCTTCATCGGGCGGCCGGACGGCTGGTACCCCGCGGAGCGGGTCGCGTGGGAGTACGAGGGCGACGATCACCGCACCAGCAACCGGCGCTTCGCGCGCGACCTCGGCCGCTACGACGACCTCGCCTCGATCGGCGTCCGCGTCGTCCGCATCGTCGGCGCCGAGTTCGTCCCCCACCCCGAGCGCTCCGTCGAGCGCCTGCGACGAGCACTCGCGGAACGATCCCCGCATCGACGACCGCCGAGGGGTCACGAACGGTCGTCATCCGAGCGGGATGACGACCGTTCGTGACGCCTCACGGGAGGGCGCGCGCTCAGGAGTCAGGGCGCGACCTCGAAGAGGCGCGGGCGCAGCGCAGACGTGCGCGGGTCGGCGGCGCAGGCGGCGAGCGCCGCCGCGAGGACGCCGCGGGCCGGGTGCGGCTCGCGGACGTACACGTCGACGCCGGCGGGCGTGAACGGCGTCCGGGCGAAGCGGGTGAGGGCCCAGCCCGCCTCCTCGTCGGCGGCCACGAACGACCAGCGGCTGCGGGCGAGGAGGGTCAGCGGCTCGACGCCGCGCCAGCGGAAGCCGGACGGATCGTGCGGGTCGGGGGTGTCGATCCCGACCACGTAGTGCGAGCGCGTCCGGCCGCGCCAGCTGACGACGTCGCCGATCCCGCCGGTCGGGAGCGGCGCGTACGTGATCGCCACCCCCGACCGCGAGCGCCAGAGCGGCAGCGAGGAGCCCCGGACGAACCAGGTGCCGCTCGCGAGCGCCCGGGCGTCGATCATCGGAGAGCGTGCTTGATGTTGGTGCGGGCCAGCGCGACGGCCTCGCCCGCTCCTCCGTTCATCACGATCTTCGAGACCGCCAGCGCGAAGCCCTTCACCTGCGCGCCCGTGATCGTGGGCGGGAGCGAGAGGGCGAGCGGATCCGTCACCACGTCGACGAGGACCGGGCCGCCGTCGGCGAGCGCCGAGCGGAGGGCCTCCTCCACGTCTCGCGGGTCCTCGACGCGGATTCCGCGGATTCCTATCGCCTCCGCCACCTTCGCGTAGTCGACCATCGGCACGTCGACGGCGAAGTCCGGGAAGCCGTCGACCAGCATCTCGACCTTCACCAGCCCGAGCGTGGAGTTGTTGAACACGACGATCGTCACGGGCAGCCGGTAGGCGGCGACCGTGACCAGCTCGCCCATCAGCATCGAGAGCCCGCCGTCGCCGCTCAGCGAGACGACCTGGCGCCCCGGGTGCGAGAGCTGCGCGCCGACCGCCTGCGGCAGCGCGTTCGCCATCGAGCCGTGCATGTACGAGCCGAGCAGGCGCCGCTTCCCGTTGGGGGTGATGTAGCGGGCCTGCCAGACGTTGCCCATGCCGGTGTCGGCGGTGACGATCGCGTCCTCGGAGAGCAGGCCGTCGAGCGAGGAGGCGACGAGCTCGGGGTGGATCGGGCTGCGCGTGCCGACCTCGGTGTACTTCCCGACGACTCCGGTGACCAGCTTCTCGTGCTTCTTCAGCGTCTTGTCGAGGAAGCGGTGGTCCTTCCGCTGCACGAGCGGGGTCAGCGCGGTGAGGGTCGCCGCCACGTCGCCGTGGACGGGGTGCGCGACGCTGACGCGGCGACCGAGCTTCGAGGCGTCGCTGTCGACCTGCGCGATCACGACCTTCGAGGCGTCGGGGAGGAACTGCTCGTAGGGGAAGTCGGTGCCGAGGAGGAGGAGCAGGTCGGCGTCGTGCATGCCGGCGTGCGCCGCTCCGTAGCCGAGGAGGCCCGTCATGCCGACGTCGTAGGGGTTGTCGTACTGGATCCACTCCTTGCCGCGCAGGCTGTGCCCGACGGGCGCGCCCACCAGCTCGGCGAAGGCGACGACCTCGTCGTGCGCGTTCTGCACTCCGGCGCCCGCGAAGATCGCGACGGTCCGCGCCTGGTCGATCGCGGCCGCGAGGGCGCGGACGTCGGCGTCGGCGGGGACCAGGACGGGTGTCGACGGCAGCACGAACGCGGGGAAGCCGTCGACCGCCTCCAGCTCGGCGATGTCGCCGGGGAGGGTGACCACGGCGACTCCGCGGAGCGCCACCGCGCTGCGCATCGCGGCGTTCACGACCCGCGGAGCCTGGGCGGCGGTCGAGATCAGCTCGCGGTAGTTCGAGCACTCGACGAAGAGCCTGTCCGGGTGCGTCTCCTGGAAGTAGGACGAGCCGATCTCGTTGCTGGGGATGTGGCTCGCGATGGCGAGCACCGGGGCGGAGGAGCGGTGCGCGTCGTAGAGGCCGTTGATGAGGTGCAGGTTGCCGGGGCCGCAGCTGCCGGCGCAGACGGCGAGGCGCCCGGTGAGCTGCGCCTCCGCACCGGCGGCGAAGGCGGCCGCCTCCTCGTTGCGCACGTGGATCCAGTCGATGCCTCCCTTCTCGGAGCCGCCGCTGCGGCGCACCGCGTCGACGATCGGATTCAGCGAGTCGCCGACGATCCCGTAGATGCGGGAGACGCCGGCGTCGATGAGCTGAGCGATGAGCTGGTCTGCGACCGTCTTCTGAGCCATGACCCCATTCGACCGGACCGGGCTGAGCGTCCGCTACTCCGGAAAGTGGAGATCCGGATCGGGTGCATCCCCCTCGGGACGGATGCCCTGCACCTCTAGCCTGGGAGCCGTCACAGGAACACCTCCGTGCAGCAGATCCCGGGAGTCGCCATGAACCGCCGCAGAACCGCCCTCGTCCTGGCCGCCGGCGCGGCCCTCGCCCTCGGCCTGACCGGCTGCTCGGGCCTGAACGGCCTGATGGGAGGCGAGACCCGCGACGACGAGACCGGGGAGATCACCGAGGGCGGGACGACCGACGTCTTCCAGCTGCGCGTGGGCGACTGCCTGAACGGCGAGCTCAGCGAGGAGGCGACCGAGGTCACCGACGTGCCGACCGTGCCCTGCACCGACCCGCACGTCTACGAGGTGTTCCAGAACCTGACGATGGCCGACGCCGACGAGTACCCGGGCGAGTCCGTCGCGACGGAGCAGGCCGAGACCGACTGCGTCACGGCGTTCGAGTCGTTCACCGGGATCGGCTACCAGGACTCGGCGTACGACTTCAGCTACTACTACCCGACCGCCGAGAGCTGGGGCACGGGCGACCGCACGATCAACTGCATGATCACCGACCCGAACGGGCCGAGCACGGGCACGCTGGCGGGCGTCGCGGCCTGATCGCGATCCCCGCGCGCGGTGGTGCCGGTCCCGCCGAGCGCTCCGCGCGCGGCCGGGGTCAGTCGCGGTCGCGCGCGGGGAACAGCCGCAGGAGCAGGCCGGAGCCGATCCAGACCACGGCGATCCCCGCGACGAGCCAGGAGGCTCCGAGGCCGGACGCCGCTCCCGCCAGCACGGCGCCGACGGCCGCGGCGGCGGAGCGCAGCCCCGCGCCGATCGTGAACACCTGCGAGCGGACGGCGGCGGGACTCTCCTGGTCGCGCAACAGCAGCATCGCCGCGTTCGAGGGGGCCGTGAAGACGCCCGCGACCGCGAAGGCGGCGATCGCCACGACGACGCCCAGGTCGGGGACGGCGACCAGGAGGACGGCGCCGGTCGCGATGTAGGCGGCGCCCATGGTCCACGCCGGCGGACGGCGGGTCCAGCGGCGGGCCGCCACGGCGAGGGCGCCGAGCAGGCCGCCCACGGCGAAGGCGGTCAGGATCCACGCGGCGGCGTCGGTGCTGCCCAGCCGCTCCACCGAGAGGCTGATCGCCGCGACTCCCGCCGCTCCGCCCGCGACCTGGCTGAGCGTGCCCGCCGAGGTGACCACCGCGATCGGACGGTGCCGCACGAGGTGGGTGACGCCCGCGACGATCGTCCGCAGCACGCCGACGGTCGGCGCCGGACGGGCCTCCATGGCGAGGCCGAGCGACCCGACGACGCCGATGAGGGCGAGGACCGCCATGGCGAGCATCGCGGTCCGCGCTCCCCCGACTCCGACCGCGAGGCCCACGATGGCCGGCCCGCTGATCGAGGCGACCGTGTACGAGAGCGAGTCCTGCGCGTAGGCGCGGCGCGGCTCCGGGATGGCGCTCGTGACGAAGCTCGACATGCCGCCCATGTAGACGGGCGTCGCGAGCCCCGCGAGGAGCAGCAGCACCACGATGAGCGGCGTCGGCACCTCGCCGAGGAAGGCGGCGACCGCGAAGGCGACGGCGGTCGTGAGCGCGGCGCCGACCAGGAGCCGGCGGGGGCGGCGGACCCGGTCGAGCACCGTGCCGACCAGCGGCGCGGCGATCACGGCGGGGAAGAGCGCCGCTCCGGTCAGGGCACCGCCGAGCGCGACGTCGCCGAGACGCTCGACGGCGAGGACGGGGAGGGCGACGACCATGCCGGCGCTGGCCAGGCGGAGGGGGATCGACGCGGCCTGGTAGCTGACCGCGCTCATGCGGGACCGGGGATCGACATCACCTCCGATGGTGTCACGGCTGCGGGACCGGGTCGGCCGGGGAGGCAGGCCACCGGCGTCCGAGCGGCCTGCGGAGCCTGCCCTAGGCGATCGGCGTCCGCGCCGCGAGCTCGGCCGCCGCCGCGACGCCCAGGCGCCAGGGCGCGCCGTGGCCGGGCAGGAGTGTCCGCGCCCCGGTCCCGGCGAGGACCCGCAGCGAGTCGAGGGACTGCGCCGTGTCGGCGGTGGCGGCGCGCGCGACCAGGTGCGGGCCGGTGCGCGCGGAGTAGGGGTCGAGCGTGACCAGCGCGTCTCCGCCGATCACCGCGTCGCGCTCGGGCAGGTGCAGCGAGACGTGCCCGTCGGTGTGCCCCGGAGTCGCGAGCACGCGGGGCGATCCGGGCACGTCGAGCACCGCTCCGGCGGTCAGCGGCAGGGTCCCGTGCACGGGCGGCACCGCGAGCGCGCCCGCACGGGCCATCGCTCCGAGCACCGGGATCGCGGAGGGGTGCAGCAGCGGGTACACGAACGGCGTGCGCTGGCGGCGGTAGGAGTAGGGCTGCGCGGCGAGCGGCTGGTCGGCCGCGTGCAGGTGCACGGGGACGCCCCGCCGGACGAGGCTGCGGGCGACGCCGAGGTGGTCGAAGTGCGCGTGGGTCAGCACGAGGGCGTCGATGTCGCCGAGCGAGCGGCCGAGCACCTCCAGCGCGCGGACCAGGTGCGGCCACGTCCTCGGGAGTCCGGCGTCGACGACGGTCAGCCGGCCCGCCTCCTCGATCAGGTAGAGGTTCGTCCAGGCGTGCTCGAGCCGGTGCACCCCGGGTGCGACGTCCCGGTGCAGGCTCGCGCCGCCCCCTCGCCGCTGCTGCCGGTGCTGCTGATCCCGCTGCTGCTGCTGCTCCATCGTGCTCCCGCCCCTCCGGGCCCGCGCCCGATCGCGACGACGCTACGAGCGTCTGCGACGGATCGGACAGGGCGTTGACGGCGGGGGTCCGCGTCGTGCAGGGCTCAGCGGCGCCGCCCGCGAAGGGCGAGCTGCACCGCCGCGAGCAGGAGGAGGACCGCGAAGAGGATCCCGGACACGCGCGCCGGCAGGAGGAAGGAGAGCGCCACTCCGGCGAAGGAGAACGCCGTGGCGGTGAGCCCGACCACGAGGCCCGCGCGCACGTCGAGCAGGCCGCGCCGGGCGTTCGCGATCGAGCCGGTGACCGCCGTGGGGATCATCGCGGCGAGCGAGGTGCCCTTGGCCAGGAGGTCCGCGAGCCCGAAGGCGCCGACCAGGACCGGCACGGCGATCGCTCCGCCGCCGATGCCGAAGAGGCCGGAGGCGACGCCCATCCCGATGCCGAGCCCCGCGAATCCGGGCCACACGCCCCAGCCCTCGGCGACGTCGCCGGTGTCGTTCGAGCCGAACACGGCCATCCGCACCGCCGCGGCCACGAGCAGCGCCACGAACATCCAGCGCAGCACCCCCAGAGGCAGCCGCGCGAGCAGCCAGGATCCGGCCACCGCCCCGAGCATCGCCGCAGCCGCGATCACCGCCGCCGGGACCCAGGCGACCTGGCCGGCGAGGGCGTAGCCGAACGCTCCGGCGACCGAGGTCGGAGCGATCGCGAGCAGCGAGGTGGCGGAGGCGCGGCGCTGGTCCATCCCGGCCCACGCGATCAGCATCGGCACCATCACGATCCCGCCGCCGACGCCGAACGCGCCCGACAGGGTCCCGCCGACCGCTCCGATCAGGGCCAGGACGAGCAGGGCGCGCGGGCGCATGCGCGCGGCCGTCCGATCGGGGAGGGGCGCCTGCGGGGCGGTCGCGTCGGTCACGGCTCCATGCCACCACAGCACCGGGCCGAGGGCGAATCGACGGGCGTCGACCGCGTTCCTGAGAGGACCGGCCCGGCCCGGCCCTCCTCTCTGGCAGTTGCCTGGGCGGGCCGGATCCGACCGTGACGTTCGGCGTCGACGGAGCGTCCTACCTGCATACCCCGCCTGATCGAGCGATCGGGCCCCGAGCGAAAGAGGAGACCATGGCCGAGACCACCGCGACCACCACCCGTCAGACCAGCACCGGATCCGGACGCACCGTGATCGAGGACGGCGTCATCGCCAAGGTCGCCGGCATCGCCGCGCGCGAGGTCCCGGGCGTCCACGCCCTCGGCGGAGGAGCGGCCCGAGCGATCGGCGCCATCCGCAGTGCGATCGGCAACGACGACCGCGGCCAGGGCGTCAAGGTCGAGGTCGGCGAGCGCCAGGTCGCCGCCGACATCACCATCGTCGCCGAGTACCCCGCGCCGCTGCAGAAGGTCGCCGAGGACGTGCGCTCCGCCGTCGCCGACGCCATCCAGCACATCGCAGGCATGGAGGTCGCCGAGATCAACGTGACCGTCCAGGACGTCCACATCCCTGAGGACGACACCCAGGAGTCCGACCCGCGCGTCGTCTGACCCGTTCCCCCGCACCGACGCCCCGG
>NZ_PSTM01000040.1:0-9892 GCF_002930875.1 Rathayibacter sp. AY1A5
TCTCCCGCCGGAGAACACCCCGCCCTCGTCCCCCGACCAACCCGCCGTAGGCGGGGCCTGCGGCGGGTTGGTCGGGGGACGAGGGCGGGGTGTTCTCCGGCGGGAGAGGTGTGCTCATCGCGCGAGTATCGCAGAGCGGCGACGGCCTGCCGCGACATCGAGACGTCCCGTCTCAACACGTCCCTCCCCCTCCCGCGGGATGCCGTTCGGGCACGCCGGACACAGCGCGTCGCGGACCGGAACGGCATCTCGCGGAGGGAGGGAGGACGGTGCGCCTCAGCGCAGCGACTCGAGCACGGCCTCCAGCTCGTCGACGGCGAAGTCGATCTCGGCGGCGGTGACCACGAGCGGCGGCGCCAGGCGGATCGTCGAGCCGTGCGTGTCCTTGGCCAGCACTCCGCGGGCCATCAGAGCCTCGCAGACGGCGCGGCCCGAGGCGAGCCGCGGGTCGATGTCGATGCCTGCCCAGAGTCCGGCGCCGCGGACAGCGACCACTCCGCGGCCGACCAGCGCCTCGAGGCGGGCGTGCAACTGCGCGCCGCGCTCGCGGGCCAGGGCCTGGTACTCGCCGGTCGCGAGCATCTCGACGACCGCGAGGCCGACGGCCGCGGCGAGCGGGTTGCCGCCGAAGGTGGAGCCGTGCTGGCCCGGCTGCAGGACGCCGAGCACGTCGGCGTCCGCGACCACGGCCGAGACGGGGACGATGCCGCCGCCGAGCGCCTTGCCGAGCAGGTAGACGTCGGGGACGACTCCGACCAGGTCGCAGGCGAAGGTGGCGCCGGTGCGGCCGAGGCCGGACTGGATCTCGTCGGCGATGAAGAGGACGTTGCGGCGCGCGGTGATCTCGCGGACGGCCGGGAGGTAGTCGGCCGGCGGCACGACGATGCCCGCCTCGCCCTGGATCGGCTCGATCAGCACCGCCACGGTGTCGTCGTCGATCGCGGCCTCGAGGGCTTCCGCGTCGCCGAACGGGACCGTGCGGAATCCGGGCGTGAACGGGGCGAAGCCGTCGCGCGCCTCCGCGTCGTCGCTGAACGAGATGATCGTGGTCGTGCGACCGTGGAAGTTGCCCGCCGCGACGATGATGTTCGCCCGGCCCGGAGCGACGCCCTTGACCCGGTAGCCCCAGGCGCGGGCGACCTTGATGCCCGACTCGACCGCCTCCGCGCCCGTGTTCATCGGCAGGACCATGTCCTTGCCGGCGAGCGCGGCGAGCGCCGTGACGAACGGGCCGAGGCGGTCGTTGTGGAACGCGCGGCTGGTCAGGGTGACGCGGCCGAGCTGCTCGCGGGCCGCCTCCAGAAGCACCGGGTGCGAGTGGCCGAAGTTCACGGCGGAGTAGGCGGCGAGGCAGTCGAGGTAGCGGACGCCCTCGACGTCGGTGATCCAGGCGCCCTCGCCGGTGGCCGCGACGACGGGCAGCGGGTGGTAGTTGTGGGCGGCGTGCTCCTCCTCCGCGGCGATGAGGGCGGCGGAGCGGGCGGTGTCGGTGTCGGTGATGCTCATGTCGTTCCTCCTGAGGGGACGATCGACTCTCCAGGAGTCGTCGCACTCGGCGTCGAGTGCGACGGATCGTGGACAGTGGAGGGTGGGTCGGCGCTGCGGGTCGCCGACCACGGGGAGTGGGTCAGCGGCGCAGCTCGAGCGTGCAGCACTTCACGCCGCCGCCGCCGAGCAGCAGCTCGGACAGGTCGACGCCGATCGGGTTGTAGCCGCGCTCGCGCAGCTGGCGCTCGAAGCCCGTCGCGCGGGACGCGATGACGACGTTGAGGCCGTCGGAGAAGGAGTTGAGCCCGAGCACGGACGCGTCCTCCTCCGAGACGAGGATCGCGTCGGGGTAGAGCTCGCGGAGGGTGCGGTTGCCCTCCTCGCTGAACGCGCTCGGAAGGTAGGCGATGTTCGTGTCGTCGAGCACGGCGATCGCTGTGTCGAGGTGGTAGAACGACGGGTTCACGAGCTCGAGCGTGACGACCTCGCGGCCGAAGACGCGGGCGACCTCGGCGTGCGAGTCGGAGGCGGAGCGGAAGCCCGTGCCGGCGAGGATCCGCTCGCCGACGAGGAGGAAGTCGCCCTCGCCCTCGTTGACCTCCTCGGGGACGCGGACGTCGAAGCCGGCCGAGCGGAACCAGTCCATGTACGCCCGGCCCTCGGGCTGGCGCTCGGGGTAGGTGAAGGAGGCACCGTAGGCGATGCCGTCGATCACGAATCCGCCGTTGGCCGCGTAGACCATGTCCGGCAGTCCGGCCTCGGGCTCGATCAGCTCGATGGTGAAGCCCAGATCGGCGTAGGTGTCGTAGAGGGTCCGCCACTGCCGGACGGCGAGGGAGGTGTCGGTGGGGACCTGCGGGTCCATCCACGGATTGATGCGGTAGACGACGGTGAAGTGCTCGGGACGGCACATCAGGATCGTCTTCGCGACGGGGGTTCGGGCGGGTGCCTCGGCGAGCACGGCGGTATCGGTCATTCGAGTCCTCCTGCGAAAGGATGCGGATGAGCGGACCGGGTCCAGTGGCTCCGTGCCCCGCGCATGACGCAGCGGGATGGAGCACGCTCGCGCCCAGTCTTGCACGCGCCGATCGTGCGGTTCTCGCCGTGGGGCGCACGGAACGCGCGTGGACAGCAGGTGCGGCGCGGGAAACCGCCGCGGCTCTCGCGCGGGGCGCTGTGATGCCGTCGCGGCTCCTTTCTCTCGCCCTCAGGCAGGGGCTTTCGAAGGGACGTCGTTGCGCCTCTCGGGGAGAAGGCCTTCTCCCTCTCGCCTGTCATCGCGCTGATGACATCTGTCGAATCCGTCGAATTCCGCCCTGAATGGGGGACTTAGTGCAGCGATAAGCGGCATGGGACGATCCCTCCGGCCCGACAGTCGTCGGCCTTCTCGCTCCGACGAATCCGGATGCCCTCCTCCATGCGAACGAAGACCCTCAGCGTCTCCCTTTTCCTCGCCCTGCTCCTCTCCCTCTTCGTCGCGACCCCGGCCCAGGCCGCAGGATCGCCGGCCGCGCCGACGAACGTGACCGTGACCGACAACGACTGCACCGATGCGGTCACCGTCTCCTGGACGCCGTCCGCGTCGGCGACGGCCGGATATCGGATCCACGTATATGCCAGAGATACGGACTACTACGGCGAGGGCTACTACAGCACTTACTCGCTGAGTCTCATCGAGACGGGACGGACCACGAACGCGACGCTCGATCTCCCCCGTTCGTACGACGACTACTACTTCCAGGTGTCCAGCGTGTCCGACTTCCGCGCACCCTTCACGGGCGGCGCGGACGGCGAACCGCTCGCCGCATCTTCCAGTCAGAGCGCGCCCATCGAGGCAACGTTCCGCCACTTCTGGAACGTTCCCGCACCCGGCAACGTGAGCGTCGCGGCGGACCCGTCCGTCTATCTCGCATCCGCCCGCTGGGCGCGACCGGCCGCGAACGGCCAAGCCTGCAACTTCGACGAGTACCACTACACGATCGACGATCTCTCGTCGTCCGACGACCCGTCCGACCACGGCTACTTCGACGGCAGCATCCCCGTCTCGGACGCGTCCATCGACTTCCCCTACCTGCCTGTCCACAGGTACGAGTTCTGCATCTGGGCGTCTTCGCAGGACGAGCGATCCTACGATTCGGAATACCGCTCCTATTCCGACTCCCCTGTCTCCTGCACCTCGTTCGGAGCCGAGCCGTCGGCCCCGGATGCGCCGGGCGGGCTTCGCGCCTACCCGTCGGGCACCTCCATCACCCTTACCTGGAATCCCACGTACTACGACGGCGGCAGCCCCATCACGGGCTACAGAGTCAGCCGCAACGGCACCGACGCGGCCGGCAGCGGCCCCTGGTCGACCGTCGTCTCGGCCGACCGCCGCTCGCAGACCTTCACGAACCTCCGGCCCAACACGTCCTACACCTTCACCGTCCAGGCCATCAACGCGCTCGGCACCAGTTCCCCGACGACCTTCGTCCAGACCGCTGACCCCTACGTCGCCCCCTCCGTTCCCACGCGCGTCGCCGGCACCACGAACGACAGCGTGCGATCCGCGACGATCTCCTGGGCGCCTCCGGAGTCGGCCGGCAACCCGGCGATCACCGGCTACCGCGTCTCGCGCAACGGCGTCGACAACGCGGGCGCCGGTCCGTGGTCGACGACGGTCGCCGCCACCGCACGCTCCTTCACGTTCACGCACCTGGCGGCGGGCGCCACCTACACGATGAGCGTCAGCGCTATCAATGCCGGAGGCGACAGCGGGGCGGCATCGACCGTCGTGCGCATCGGCGGCACCGCCCTCACCGCCGCGACTCCGACCGTCACCGGCACCGCCACGGTCGGCTCGACGCTCACGGCGAGCGCCGGCACCTGGGGCCCCTCCCCCGTGGCCCTCGCGTACCAGTGGCGCGCGAACGGCACCGCGATCAGCGGGGCGACCGGCACCACGTACCGTCCGGTCGCGGGCGACGCGGGCAGGGTGATCACCGTCGCCGTCACGGGCTCGAAGTCGGGCTACGTCTCGACCACGCGGGTCTCCTCCGGGACCGCTGCCGTGACCGGCGGCGCGATCACCGCCGCGACGCCGACCATCGGCGGCACCGCGAAGGTCGGCTCGACCCTCACCGCGAAGCCCGGCACCTGGGGCCCCTCCCCCGTCGCCCTCGCCTACCAGTGGAAGGCGAACGGCACCGCTCTGAGCGGGGCGACGTCTGCGACGTACACGCCGACCGGCGCCACTCTCGGCAAGACGATCACCGTGACGGTCACGGGGTCGAAGTCCGGATTCACCGCTGTGACGAAGACCTCCGCGAAGACGAGCGCCGTGGTGGCGGGCACCCTCTCCGCCGCGACCCCGACGATCACCGGCACCGCGAAGGTCGGCTCCACCCTGACCGCCAAGCCGGGCACCTGGGGTCCCTCGCCGGTGGCCCTCACCTACCAGTGGAAGGCGAACGGCACCGCGATCTCCGGGGCGACCTCCGCCACCTACAAGCCGACCAGCGCCACGGTGGGGAAGAAGATCACGGTGACCGTCACCGGCAAGAAGGCCGACTACACGACGGCGACGCGCACCTCCGCCGCCACCGCAGCGGTCGTCAAGTAGGGGATCCGACGCGGGTCGCCGGGGCGAGCCTGCTCGCGCGGACTCCTCCGGCGGCCCGGGAATCCACCACCATCGTCCCCCGGACGGGGGCCCATCCCGCCGACACCCGCCCTCGCCCGGAGGCGGGCGGCGGCTAGCATTCAGACACCGTGTCCGCCGCGGCCTCCCGCGGATCCTGCCGAAAGGCCCGCCGTGCCCGCACGCCCCCTCGCCGCGATCGGCGTCTCCGCTCTCCTGCTGGCCGGCCTCGCTGCCGGTCCGGCCGTCGCCGCCCCCGATCTCCCGAGCGCGAGCGCCGCGCAGGAGGCGTCCGCCGAGGTCGTCCTCTCCGGCACCATCGCGCTCCGCGACGCCGACGAGGAGCACCCCGCCCCCGCGAACCCGTCCTTCTACGTCCAGGTCCAGAACGCCGAGGGGGACGTGGTCGCCGAGGCCGACACGGGCGCGGACTTCTCCCTCCCCGTTCCCGGCGGCGAGCCCCTCACCGTCCGCGCGAACCTGATCGGCAGCGACGACTGGTACCCGACCTGGTTCGGCGACACCCCGGTCGCCGAGGCCGCGAGGACGACCCGGGGGACCGACGAGTCCGTCGCCATCTCCCTCCTGCGCAGCGCCGAGCTGTCCGGATCGGTCACCGCCGACGCGGTCCCGGGCGTCTCCTCCCCCTCCTTCGACGTGCAGGCCTGGTGGGTCGACGGAGGGACGTACTCGCTGCTCGACACCGTCCCCGTCACCGCAGCCCCCGGCGCCGCCCGCGCGTGGGACACGGGCGACCTCGCCCTGCCCGCCGGCGACTACCTCCTGCGCCTCGTGGAGCCGGGGTACCCCGCCTACGACGACCAGTACTTCTCGCGCCTGGCCCGCCTCGACGAGCGCGCGGTCGTCTCCGTGCCGCCGGGCGGCCGCAGCGGCATCGACTTCTTCCCGTCCGCCTACTCCTCCGACGTCGCCCGCCTCGCCGGGACCGACCGGTACGCGACCGCCGTCGCGGTGACCGCCTCCGGATTCGCCGACGGCGCCCCCGTCGTCTACCTCGCCAGCGGAGCGAACTGGCCGGACGCGCTGAGCGCCGGCCCCGCCGCCGCGAAGCAGGGCGGCGCCCTCCTGCTCACCGACCCGAGCGTCCTGCCCGCCGTGGTGGCGGCCGAGCTGCGCCGCCTCGCCCCGCAGCGGATCGTCGTGGTCGGCAGCGCCCTCTCCGTGAGCGACTCGGTGCTCCAGCAGGTGAAGGCCCTCGGGATCCCGACCGAGCGCATCGAGGGCATCGACCGCTACGACACCTCGCGCCGGATCGTCGAGGACGCCTTCCCGGACGGCAGCTACGAGAACGTCTTCGTCGCGACCGGCACCAACTTCCCGGACGCCCTCTCGGTCGCGCCGATCGCCGGCCGCCGCGCCGAGCCCGTCCTCCTCGTCGACGGCGCCCGCTCGCGCCTCGACCAGCCGACCCGCGACACCCTCGCCGGACTCGACCCCTCCTCCGTGCAGCTGCTCGGCGGTGCGCCGTCGATCTCGACCGCCGTGGAGGCCGACCTCCGCGCCGCGAAGATCGCCGACACCGTGTCGCGCATCGCCGGGACGGACCGCCACGACACCAGCCGACGCATCAACGACGTCTTCCCGCCGTCCGAGCTGGGCGACACCGTCTACCTCGCGACCGCCACCGGCTTCGCCGACGCGCTGGCCGTCGGCCCGGTCGCCGCGAAGCAGGGCGCCCCGCTCTACCTCAGCGAGCCGACCTGCCTGCCGCGCAGCACCCGTGTGAAGATGCAGGGCCACGACCTCGATCAGGTGCTGCTCCTCGGCAGCCCCCTGACCCTGTCGGCGCAGGTGCGCTCGCTGTCCGCCTGCTGAGACCCGAGACGCACCGCACGAGCCCTGGAGATCCATGAGCGCCACCGCCGACCGTCCCCTCCTCGTCGGCATCGAGACCGGGGGCACGAAGGTCGTCGCGGCGGTCGCCGACGCCGCTGATCCCGAGCGGATCCTCGCGACGACGACCCTGCCGACCCGCGGGCCCGCCGAGACTCTCGCCGATCTGGCCGGCTTCGTCAGCGGCCACGGAGTCGACGGCACCGTCGCCGCGGTCGGCGTCGCCTCCTTCGGCCCGCTCGACATCGACCCCGGCTCGCCGACCTACGGGCACCTCACCTCCACGCCGAAGCTCGGCTGGGAGGGCACCGACGTCCTCGGCCCGATCGGCGCGGCCGCACCGGGCGCCCGGCTCGCGCTGGTCACCGACGTCAACGGAGCCGCCCTGGGCGAGGCCCGCTGGGGCGCCGGGGCCGGAGTCGACGACTTCGTCTACCTGACCGTCGGCACCGGAGTCGGCGGCGGCGTGATCGCGGGCGGACGGCTCCTCGCCGGCAGCGGCTGGCCCGAGGTCGCGCACCTGCTGCCCCGCCGCCACCCCGAGGACGGCTTCGCCGGCACCTGCCCGTTCCACGGCGACTGCCTCGAGGGCCTGGTCGCCGGTCCCGCGATCTCGGCGCGCTGGGGCGTCGACGGCTCCCGCCTCGGCACCGAGGAGGCGGCCGCGAACCTCCGCTTCAGCTCCTACTACCTCGCGCAGCTGGTCACGACGCTCGCCTACGTCGCGGGCGTGCGGCTCGCGGTCGTCGGCGGAGGCGTGTCGAAGACGCCGGGGCTCGTCCCCGCGGTCGAGGCCGAGGTCGAGCGGCTGATGGGCGCGCCCGGAGCGACGGGGACGGGCGGCGGGCGGATCCGCATCGTGCGCCCGGCCCTCGGCGACGAGTCCGGGGTGCGCGGGGCGATCTCGCTGGCGGAGTCCCTGCTCGCGTGAGCTCTACCCTCGTCCCATGAGCGACCGACCCGTCGACCCCTCCGCCCCCGACTCCGGTCGCGACGAGACGGTGGAGGAGCGATCCGACCGCAACTGGAACGAGATCCTGCAGGAGCTGCGGGTCGTGCAGACCGGCACGCAGATCCTGGGCGGCTTCCTGCTGACGCTGTGCTTCCAGCAGCGCTTCGCCGACCTCGCGCCGCCCGACGTGGCGCTCTACCTCGTGCTCGTCCTGCTCGCCGCGTGCGTCACGATCCTGGCGCTGGCGCCCGTCATCGCCCACCGGCTGCTGTTCCAGCGGCGGAGGAAGGCCGAGCTGGTGCGGTTCGGCAACCGGGTGGTCACGGTGTGCCTCGCGGCGGGATCGCTGCTGTTCGTCGGAGTCGTGGGCTTCGTGTTCGACGTCGTGCTGGGCGGGCCGGCAGGCCTCTGGGCGGGCGGAGGCGTGCTGCTGCTGCTCGCCGTGGTCTGGGCGACCGCGCCGGTCCTCCTGCGGAGGCGCTGAGGGCGGCGGAGTCTGCCCGCCCCTCCCCCGCGAGTCAACGGGGTACCCGGCTCCGCCGCGCTCTTCCTACCGTGGCCGCGAGGCGCGCACCGCGCCGACGCGAGAGGAGCACCATGACCGACCGGACCGAGCAGCCGCAGGAGAACCCGCAGAACCACGACCACGTCGACGACGCGGGCGTCGACAAGCTCTCGCAGGCCGAGGGCGACGACACCGAGGGATCGGCCGGCTGATCGCCGCCTCGATCCCCGTCCTCCCCGCGGTCGACAGCAGCGCGGCCGTCCTCGCCGACGGCTACTTCTTCGGGACGCGGCGCTTCGACGACGTGGGCGCGGACGCGTTCCGCACCCGGATCCTCGGACGGCCCGTGATCATGGCGCGCGGCATCGAGGCGGCGCGCTTCTTCTCCGAGGGCGGGCGCTTCGACCGCGAGGGCGCGCTGCCCGGCTCGGTGCTGCACCTCCTGCAGGACGAGGGCAGCGTGCAGACCCTCGAGGACGAGCCGCACCGGCGGCGGAAGCGCATGTTCCTGGATCTGGTGGAGACGCCCGAGCAGCGGTCGAGGCTGGTCTCGGCCTTCGCGCGGGAGTGGCAGGCGTCCGCCGCCCGGCTGACGGGCGAGCGGGTCCGCCTCCAGGACGTCGCCGCGGAGGTCCTGGGCCGCGCGGTCCTGTCGTGGGCCGGCATCGAGGCCGACGAGGAGGAGGTGCTGCGGCGCACGGACGAGCTCCGGGCGATGATCGACAACGCCGGGCGCTTCGGCCCGCCCAACTGGGCCGCGCGACTCCGCCGCCGCTCGACCGAGCGGTGGGCGCGGGGTCTGATCGAGGCGAGCCGGACGGCCGGACCCTCCCCGACTCCCCTGCACCGGATCGCGCACGAGAAGGAGGACGGCGGCCTCCTGCCCGTCGAGGTCGCCGCGGTGGAGCTGATCAACCTGCTGCGGCCCACGGTCGCGGTGGGGCGCTTCGTGGTGCTGGCGGCGCTCGCGCTGCACCGGCATCCGGAGTGGCGGGAGCGGCTCGCCGACCAGGAGGAGCGCGTCGCGTTCGCGAACGAGGTGCGGCGCTTCTACCCGTTCTTCCCGATGGTCGGAGGAAGGGCCCGCCGGGAGCTGGACTTCCGCGGCGAGACGCTTCCCGCGGGGCAGTGGATGCTGCTCGACCTCTACGCGACGGACCACGGCTCGCACGGGGAGGCGCCGGGCCGCTTCGATCCGGAGCGGTTCCGGTCGCCCGTCGACCGCAACGGCTTCATCGCCCAGGGCGGCGGGCACTACGGAGGCGACCACCGGTGCCCGGGCGAGCCGGCGACCGTCGACCTGCTGTCCGCGGCGCTGGAGCTCCTGGCCGCGGGGCACCCGTACGACGTCGAGGACGGGCAGGATCTGCGCGTGAGCCTGCAGAGCTTCCCGACCGGGCCGGAGGACTGACTCGGCTTCTGCATCCCCCGAGCGTGCTCGTCGGGCGAGGCGGGCGGGGAGTGCCCGAGCGGATCC
>NZ_PSTM01000041.1:0-5969 GCF_002930875.1 Rathayibacter sp. AY1A5
GCCGACGCGGCCCGCCTGTTCTGAGTGGCGTCCTGTGAGCTGCGTCCCGTGAGCTGCGTCCCGTGAGCTGCGTCCCGACCCCACCGCCCCCGGCCCCGCGGACGCTCCGCTCCCGCCGTCTCAGGCCGCGAGTCCGCCGAACAGCAGTGACACCGTCATCGCGATGACGACCGAGTCGAAGGCGGACGCGATGACGACGTTCGCGCGCACCAGGCGCCAGCCCTCTCTCGAGCGGATCTCGGCCGAGACCGTGGCCGCCGTCGTGGACAGCAGGAGCGCGAGGGTCGCGTCGTCACTGAAGTGCGGCGCCTCCTCGAAGGCGATGCGCACCTGCGACCGCCGGGGCGACCGCGACTCGAGGCGCAGGCAGGCCTGTGCGACCGAGAAGACCATCAGCACCCACGAGCTCGCGACGGCGAGCAGGGCGGCGGCGATAGAAGGGGGCTCGCTGCGGAACTCCGTCCTCTGCGCGATCGCCACCGTGACCACGATCGCCGGCACCGCCGCCGACAGCGTCGTGCCGGTCGCCCCGGTCGCCCCCAGCGTCCGCGAGAGGAGGCGCCGCTCGCCGCGCGCCTCCTCCTCGGCGGCGCTCCGCAGCGCCTGCTCGTCGAGGCGCGAGGAGGAGGCGGCGCTCCGCAGCGCCTGCTCGTCGAGGCGCGAGTACGAGGCGGCGCTCCAGCCCACGGAGAGGGCGGTGGAGAGCGGCCGGCCGAGCAGAGAGACCGGAACGAGGGTCGCCGTCGCATCGACGGCCCCGTCGCCCGGAGCGAGCGTCCCCGTCGCCAGGACGAGCAGCACCACCACGATGGTGACCAGGAGGCTCACGCGCACCCGGAACAGATCGGAGCGGGATCGTCTGCGCGCGGTCATCGCGGTCCTCCCCGGCAGGGGCCCGGAGCGCGCCCCGAACAAAATCCACGCCGTTCCGTCCTGCCGCGTCCCGTGCGTTACCAGGCCATTCGTTGCAATCAACAACAAATCCCCCGCGCACCCGGCAGAATGGATCCATGACCTCACGGAGCAACTGGGCGGGCACCTACGAGTACCGCGCCGCCGCCATCATCGAGCCGGAGTCCGTCGAGGAGGTGCAGCGCCTCGTCCGCGAGAACGACCGCGTCCGCGCCCTCGGCAGCCGCCACTCCTTCAACTCCCTGCCCGACACCCCCGGCGCACTGCTGCACCTGGGCCGCCTGGCCTCCGACCCCGTGATCGACGCTGAGGCGAGCACCGTCACCGTCGGCGGCGCCACCCGCTACGGCGTCGTCGCCGCACACCTGCACAGCAACGGCTACGCCCTGCACAACATGGGCTCGCTCCCGCACATCTCGGTCGCCGGCGCCATCGCGACCGGCACCCACGGCTCGGGCGACCGCAACGCGAACCTCTCCTCCGCCGTCTCGGCCCTCGAGCTCGTCACCGCCGACGGCTCGCTGCGCACGATCCGCCGCGGGGAGCCGGGCTTCGAGGGCGTCGTCGTCGGCCTCGGCGCCTTCGGCATCGTCACCCGGGTGACCCTCGACATCCAGCCGACCTTCGACGTCCGCCAGGACGCGTTCGTCGACCTGCCCTGGGAGCGCGTGCTCGACGACTTCGACGCGATCACCTCCTCCGCCTACAGCGTCAGCCTCATGACCCACTGGTCCTCGCCGACCGTGGAGCAGCTGTGGCTGAAGACCAAGGTGGCGGCGGGATCCGTCGCCGACGTCGACGCGACGCACCTGGGCGCGGTCGCCGCCTCCGCGAGCCTCTTCGCCGTCTCGGAGGGTGTCGACTCCAACCTGAACCCGTTCGGCGGCTCCGTCGGACCGTGGTCCGAGCGCCTGCCGCACTTCCGCCTCGACCGCGAGCCGAGCGCGGGCGACGAGATCCAGAGCGAGTACATGGTGCCGCGCGCGAACGTCCGCGAGGCGATCGTGGCGCTGCGCGCGATCGGCGAGCGGATCGACGACGTCCTGCTCATCACGGAGCTGCGGACCATGGCGGGCGACGACCAGTGGCTCTCCCCCGCCGGAGGCCGCGACAGCGTCGGCGTGCACTTCACCTTCAAGAAGGACCGCGCCGGCGTCGACGCCGTGCTCCCCGCCGTCGAGGGCGCGCTGCTGCCGCTCGGCGCCCGGCCGCACTGGGGCAAGCACTTCCTCGCCGGAGCCGACGAGATCGCGCCGCTCTACCCGCACCTCGAGGAGTGGCGCACCCTCCGCTCCGAGTGGGACCCCTCGGGCCGCTTCGCGAGCGACTTCCTCCGCGACCGCCTGCTCGGCTGAGCGGCACCCGCCCCGCGGGACCAGGCAGGTTCCGCGGGACGGGGCTCACAGGACGTGGGTCGCGGGACGGGGCTCGCAGGACACGGCTCGCGGGTCGCGGCTCGCGGCTCGCGGGATGCGGGATGCGGGATGCGGCCTACGGGACGCAGCTCACGGGACGCAGCTCACGGGACGCAGCTCACAGGACGCCACTCAGAACAGGCGGGCCGCGTCGGCGGGCTCGACGAGGTCGCGCACCAGCGCCGGGATCCGCTTCCGGAACGGGAAGAACCCCCGCGACGCCGACGGCCACGCCGCACCGTCCCAGCGGCGGCGCACGGTGACGAGCGCGACCCCCGCGTCGGCGAGAGCCGAGCGGAGCGCCTCCACCCGCTCTCCGACGGGCCCGACCGGCGCGTACGGAACGACCACGGTGTCGATCCGCTCGGACACCGCCCAGTCGACGACCGTCGCGGCACGCGCGTCCGCCAGCACCCTCGCCGGCCGACCGCTGGAGTCGGAGGTGCGCTCGGCGGCGTCGGCGAGCGCCGCGGCGGTGAAGGCGGCGACCGCGTCGGAGACTCCGGACGGCGAGCGCCCGCCCGCGTCCCCGGCGACGGCGCACGCCACGAGGCGCTCGGCCAGACCCGGCTGCTCGGCGAGCAGGCTCTCCGCCTCGAGGTCCTCCTCGTGCAACAGGAGGCCGGGGCGGGCGCCGACGGTCCCCACGACGTCGTCCTGCTCGAGCGGTGCCCGCGGCGGGAAGGGCTCCTCGGTGAGCGCGGGGGCCGTGGTGGCGAGGCCGCTCGGCGAGAAGCGCCCCTCCGTGTAGCGCGCGATGTTGGACGCGGAGGCGAGGTAGGTCTTGCCCGGAGTCTGCAGGCCGGCGACCCATCGCCACGACAGGGTGTTGGACGCGGCGTCGCCGTCGAGCAGGTGCCGGTAGAAGAAGTCGGCGCCGAGCTGCCAGGGCAGTCCGAGGGTGAAGATCCAGATGCTCGCGAACCACATGCGGGTGTGGTTGTGGAGGTACCCGGTCTCGACGAGCTCGCTCACCCACGCGTCCATCGCGTCGATGCCGCTGTGTCCGCCGATCGCGTCGAGGTACCCGGGCGGAGGATCGCCCGCGGAGGAGTCCGCCACCTCGCGGCGGTAGCGGCGCCAGACGTCCGGGTTCTGCTCGAGCCAGCCCTTCCAGTAGGTGCGCCAGAACACCTCCTGGACGAACTTCTCCGCGGCGGTCAGCCGGTGGCGCGCGAGGACCGCAGCGACGACCTCCCGCTCGGTGACGAGGCGGTGGCGGAGGTAGGGCGAGAGCCCGGAGACGTTGTCCCGGGACGGTCCGAGGTCGTGGTTGCGGTCGCGGGCGTAGGCGGAGCCCGCGCGGGCGACGAAGTCGTCGAGCGCCTCGAGACCGGCGGCTCTGGTCGGGATGAACATCGCCCCATCATCGGCGTCGGCCCGGTGAGAACACCGGCGGCGGCCTCCCGAGTGCGCTCCGGGGACGGAGGCGCCCGCCGAGCGCTCGTCAACGGGGTGACCGGCGCCTCCGACCCGACGTAGCGTCGGAGGACGAGAGGGAGGCCGCCATGCCCCGCGAGGAACAGATCCCGTCCACCATCGAGCGCTCCGACGAGCACGCGCAGAAGCTCTGGTCGGCCGCGCACGACTCGGCCGTCGACAGCTACGGCGACGGCGAACGCGCCCACCGCACCGCCTTCGCCGCGCTGAAGCACGAGTACGAGAAGGTCGGCGACCACTGGGAGCGCAAGGCCGAGAGCGGCCCCTCCGACTCCCGCGCCGAGGGCCACGGCCGCTCCCCCGGGGGCGAGACGGCGGGCGGAGTGGACGCGAACGCCACGAAGGCGCACCTGATGGACCTCGCCAAGCGCCTGGACGTCTCCGGCCGCTCGCGCATGACGAAGGCCGAGCTCGTCGAGGCCCTGCAGAAGGAGAGCACCCGCCGGACGCGCGACGCGCGGTAGGGGCAGGGGCGGGGCCGGGGACAGCCGCCCCGCCGAGCCCCGGCCCGCTCAGTCCAGCGCGTCCCGGACGGCCGCCATGCCCAGCTCCAACTCGGCGAAGGTGGTCGACAGGGGCGAGAGGCCGATCCGGATGCCGTCGGGTCGGCGGAAGTCCGGCACGACCCCCTCCGCCTGCAGCCGCGGGACCAGGCCGGCGAACGACTCGTGCGCGATCGTCACGTGCGAGCCGCGCCGGGCGGGGTCGAGCGGAGTCGCCACCCGCACCCCGCGCGGCAGCAGCCACGCGTCGGCCAGCTCCAGCGCGTACGCCGTCATCGCCTCCGACTTCGCGCGCACCGCGGGCATGCCCACCGAGGCGATCAGCGCGATCATGTCCTGCATCGCGAGCATCCCCGTGATCGGCGGGGTGCCACTGAGGAAGCGCCGCATGCCCTCGGCCGGACGGTAGCCGGGGCCCATCTCGAACATGTCGGCGACGCCCATCCAGCCCTGCACCGGCTGCGCGAGCGAGCCCTGGTGCCGGGAGGCGACGTACGCCCACGCGGGCGCCCCCGGGCCTCCGTTCAGGTACTTGTAGGAGCAGCCGACCGCGAGGTCCGCGCCCCACTCGTCGAGCTCGAGCGGCACCGAGCCGACGGAGTGGGAGGCGTCCCAGAGCACGAGCGCGCCGGCCTCGTGCGCCTGGGCGGTGATCGCCGCGGCGTCGGCGAGGAACCCCGAGCGGTACGCGACGTGGCTGAGCAGCACCAGTGCCGTCCGCTCGCCGAGCACGGGGGCGAGGTCGTCGGGGCCGACGCCGCTCCCGGGGTCGGAGTCGATCCAGCGGAGAGTGCTGCCGGTCTCGGCCGCGATGCCCTCCAGCACATACCGGTCGGTGGGGAAGTTATCGGTGTCCACGACGATCTCGTCGCGCCCCTGCTCCGCCTGGCGGGCGATCGCCGCGCGGGCGAGCTTGTAGAGCAGGACGGTCGTGGAGTCGGCGACGACCGTCTGCCCGGCCGCGGCTCCCAGCACCGCGGAGCCGAGGGCGTCGCCGACCTCGAGCGGCATGTCGAGCCAGCCCTCCTCCCAGCCGCGGATGAGGCGGCCGCCCCACTCCTCCTCCGCGAACCGCGCGAGCCGGGCGACGCTCGCGCGCAGCGGCCGGCCGAGCGAGTTGCCGTCGAGGTAGGAGCGGACCTCGGGGGTGCGGACGAACAGCTCGGGGCAGTGCGCGAGCGGGTCCTGGGCGTCGAGCGGATGCATGCCCTCACCCTAGGTCGCGGGCGCCGGGCGCGACGCGCGCCGCGGGGCCCCCGATGCGTGCCGCCGCGGTCCCTGACGGGTGCTGCCGGGGCCCCTGACGCTGCTCAGACGCCGCCCACTGTCCGGAAGTCGTCGCACTCGGCCGCGACTGCGACGACTCCCGAGCACTCGCGAGCCCTCACCCGGAGCCCCTCCCCCACTGTCCAGAAGTCGTCGCACTCGGCGTCGACTGCGACAACTCTTGAGCACTCGCGAGCCCTCACCGGAGCCTCCCCCACTGTCCAGAACTTGTCGCACTCGGCGTCGACTGCGACAACTCTTGAGCACTCGCAAGCCCTCACCCCGGAGCCTCCCCCACTGTCCAGAACTTGTCGCACTCGGCCTCGACTGCGACAACTCCTGAGCACTCGCGGACCCGCAGACTCGCGCCGGTCGCCACTGCTCCGAAGTCGCCGTGCTCGCGCTCCAGTACGGCCGCTTCCGCGTGGTCGCG
>NZ_PSTM01000042.1:0-5404 GCF_002930875.1 Rathayibacter sp. AY1A5
GCGGCGGCGCAGCTCCTCGGCGGTCGCCGCGTCGACGGGCTCGGAGCCGAAGAGGCGGCGGTCGGTCAGCGCCAGCAGCCACTCGACCTCGACGTGCACCCGCGCGCGGTTCAGCCCCGCCTCCGAGAGGTACTCGCCGAGCGACGAGACGGCACCGCTGTAGCGGCCGTCGAGGGGGCTCAGCGGCTGGGTGGGGAGCGAGGTCATGCGGTGGTGCCTTCCGGTTCTCAGGTGTCCTGCGCGAGGGCGGCGCGCGCGTCGGTGGAGTCGGGGCGGACCGAGCGGTTGCCGCGCAGTCCTGGTTCGATCTGGGCGAAGAGGGCCCGGCAGGCGCGCTCGATGAGCGCGAGCACCGAGTCGAACGCCGCCGCATCGGAATAGTAGGGGTCGGGGACGTCGCCCTGCGGGGAGAGGCCGGGCTCGAAGTCGAGCAGGCGGCGGATCTTCTGCCGGTCGACCTCGGTGCGCGCCCAGGAGCGCAGCGCGCGCTCGTGCCCGTGGTCGAGCGCGACGACCAGGTCGAACTCGGCGAAGCGGGACGGGTCGAAGAGCTGGGCGCGGTGGCGGCCCCCGTCGAAGCCGTGACGCTCCAGCGCCGCGAGGGCGCGGCTGTCGGCGTGCTCGCCGAGGTGCCACTCGCCGGTGCCGGCCGAGCTGATCTCGATCGCGGAGCCGAGCCCCGCCTGCTCCGCCAGGGAGCGCAGCACCACCTCGGCCATCGGCGACCGGCAGATGTTGCCGGTGCAGACGAAGCACACGGCGAAGGCCGAGGGCGCAGGGGAGTCGGGGGTCACCCGCCCATCATGGCGCACCGCGGCTCCTCCACAGCAGGCCGATCGCGGCCGCCGTCCACCGATGGCGCGCGCGGCCTCCTGGGCGGCGGCGGCGCGGCCGATACTGGCTGCCGAGCCCGCTGTGTCAGTCCTGACGGCGGCGGAGGAAGGGGCGCAGGAGGAGGCCGATGAACCAGTTCACCAGGGCGAGCACGAGGGCGCCGAGCACGCCCCACCAGAAGCCGTCCACGACGAGGCCGAAGCCGAAGAGGCCGCTGATCCAGGCGGTCAGGAGCAGCAGGAGGCCGTTGACGAGGAACGAGACCAGGCCGAGCGTCAGCACGTACAGGGGGAACGCGACCACCCGCACCACTCCGCCGACGACGGCGTTGACGACGCCGAAGATCACCGCCACCAGCAGGTACGTGAGGACAGCCGCGGCGGGGCCCTCCTCGTACGGGTCCACGCGCACGCCCGCCACGACCAGGGTCGTGAGCCAGATCGCGACGGCGTTGGTCAGGAGGCCGAGGAGGAGTCTGCTCATGCCTCCACTATCGCCGCAGGCGGGGCGGGCCGCGAGCCGGGGCTCAGGTGAGGGGCCCGCCGATGGTCGGCTCGGGCGCAGGAGTGCAGAGGCGGGGGTCGTCGGCGCAGGTCCGCGGAGGGAGCACCGCGGTGGGCTCGGGCTGCGGCAGGGGCTCCGCCGTCGGCTGCGGGGCCTCGGTCGGCTCGGGGGCGGGCGCGGGAGCCGGCTCCGGAGCCGGGGGATCGGGCGTCGGCTCCTGGGTGGGCGCGGGCGCCGTGGTCGGCCGGGGAGCTGCGGGAGGCGCGGGGCGCGGAGGAGGAGCGAATCCGCTGCCCGGCTCCGGGACCAGCGGCTCGCGCGCCTCGATCACGGCGACGGCCAGCGGAGCGACCGCGGCTCCCGAGGCGAGAGCGCTCCGGAGCTGCTCGACCGCGTCGGTCAGCACCGCCCGCCGGGACGTCGATCCGCGACCGGAGGCGAGGGTCGACGTGGCGAGGCCGAGCACGCGCTCGGCCAGCGCCGTCCGCTGCTCCCCGGCCGCGGTCGTCGCGGTGGTGATGGCGTCGGCCGAGACTCCCTCGAGCGCTGCGTTCAGGGATCCGATCGCCACCAGCAGATCGGTGCGGGCCGCGCCCGCGACGGTGCCGTCGGTCGCAGTGAGGAGCGCGAGCGAGTCGTCCCGCAGCGCGAGGCCGGCCTCGCGCGCGGCGGTGTAGGCCGGGGGAGCGGCGACGTCGATGGACGTCTCGCGGAGAGTCGGGGTCGCCTGCGTGCCCTCCGCGGAGGGCGTGCATCCGGTGAGCGCGCCGGCGGCGACGAGCAGGGCGATCGCGGCCGTGGCGCCCCGGAGGAGCGGGCGCGCACCCCCGCGCCGCTCGGCTCGCCCTCGACTCCGCATCACTGCACCCTAATCGGGGGACGGCCGCCGTGGGCGCCGGTCAGTGGGGCGGTTCGCGCATCCGAGACCCGGGTCGGCCGCACCTCCGGGCCGCACCGGCGGCGCTCGACCGGTGGGAAGGGGGCCCGGCGCACACCCGTCGAGGGCGGGGGACGGCGCGCGCGGAACGGCGGGGCGCCCGCCGCCGCGCCGCCTAGCATGGGGCGGGTGACCGACCAGCAGGAGCCTCCCGTCCGCCTCCGCCCCGAGATCCTGGCGCTCCCCGCCTACAAGCAGGGCCGCGCGGCCGCCGCCGACGCCTTCAAGCTCTCCTCCAACGAGAACCCGTTCGACCCGCTGCCCTCCGTGCTCGCGCGGGTCCGCGAGGTGGACGACTTCAACCGGTACCCGGACGCGGCGGCGACCGCCCTGCGCACAGCGCTCGCCGCGGAGTACGGCGTCCCGATCGAGGAGGTGATCGTCGGAGCCGGCTCCGTCGCGGTCATCGCCCAGCTCATCACCGCGGCGGCGGGCCCGGGCGACGAGGTCGTCTACGCCTGGCGCTCGTTCGAGGCGTACCCCTCGCTCGTCACGACCGCGGGCGCCACCAGCGTGCGCGTGCCGCTCCGCGCCGACGACACCCACGACCTCGACGCCATGGCGCAGGCCGTCACCGAGCGCACCCGCCTGCTGATCGTCTGCAGCCCCAACAACCCCACCGGCACCGTCGCGACCGCCGACGACGTCGAGGCGCTCCTCGAGCGCGTCCCGGGCGACGTCCTCGTGCTCCTCGACGAGGCCTACGCCGAGTTCGTCGACGACGAGCGGGCCGTGGACGGCACCCGCCTTCTCGGCCGCTACCCCAACCTCGTGATCGCCCGCACCTTCTCCAAGGCGTACGGCCTCGCCGGCCTCCGCGTCGGCTACGCGATCGGCCACGCGCGGATCCTCGACGCCGCCCGTTCCACCGCCATCCCGCTCTCGGTCACCCGGTTCGCCGAGACCGCGGCGGTCGCCTCCCTCGAGCACCGCGAGGAGCTCCTCGAGCGCGTCCACCGCATCACCCGCCTCCGCGACGACCTCTGGCGGGCGCTGCTCGACCAGGGCTGGACGATCCCGGAGTCGCAGGCGAACTTCCTCTGGTTCGACACCCGCGAGGACACGGCGCGGGCCGCCGAGGTCTTCGAGCGCGCCGGGGTCGTGGTCCGCGCGTTCCCGCCGGAGGGGATCCGCGTCTCCGTCGGCGAGGCGCGCTCTGTCGACAAGCTCCTCAGCGCGGCGGCCGAGATTGTGGCTTCCCTCCCCGAGGGCCACCCCGCGAGACGGATAGGTTAGTCGGGTGGTAGCCACCAGCACGGAGTCGCCGACTGTCCAGTTCCTCTCCGCGGACGGGCGGTTCTCGCCGACCCCCGCGGCCGAGCAGTACGCCTCCTACCTCGACGGGGTGGACGAGGCGCAGCACCGCTCCTTCTACCGCGAGATGGCGGTGGTCCGCCGCTTCGACACCGAGGCCGCGAACCTGCAGCGCCAGGGCCAGCTCGGACTGTGGGTCCCGAGCCACGGGCAGGAGGCGGCGCAGGTCGGCTCCGCGTTCGCGATGCGCCCGCAGGACCACGTGTTCCCCTCCTACCGCGAGCACGTCGTCGGCAAGATCCGCGGCATCGACCTGCTCGGCGTCCTCGCGCTCCTGCGCGGCACGACGCACGGCGGCTGGGACCCGACCGACCCGACGAACGGGAACTTCCACCTCTACACGCTGGTGCTCGGCTCGCAGGCCCTGCACGCGACCGGCTACGCGATGGGCCTCACCCTCGACGGAGCGACCGGCACGGGCGACCCCGAGAAGGACGCGGCCGTCGTCGTCTACTTCGGCGACGGCGCCTCCAGCCAGGGCGACGTCAGCGAGGCGATGGTCTTCGCCGCGAGCTACCAGGCTCCCGAGGTCTTCTTCCTCCAGAACAACCACTACGCGATCTCGGTCCCCGTGGCCACGCAGTCGCGCAGCCCCCTCTACCTCCGCTCCTCCGGCTTCGGCATCCCCGGCGTGCAGATCGACGGCAACGACGTGCTCGCGAGCTACGCGGTCACCGCCAAGCACCTGCAGGACGCGCGCTCCGGCGGCGGTCCCCAGTTCATCGAGGCGCTGACCTACCGGATCGGCGCGCACACCTCGAGTGACGACCCGACGAAGTACCGCACCGACGACGAGCTCGCCTCGTGGGTCGCGAAGGACCCGATCACCCGCTTCGCCGCGTTCCTGCGGAGCGAGGGCGTGGAGCAGTCCTTCTTCGACGAGGTCGACGAGGAGGCGAAGGACTTCGCGTCCGACATCCGCCGCCGCCTCCTCGCCCTCGAGGTCCCTCCCACGGGCGTCATGTTCGACCACGTCTACTCGGAGCCGCACGTGCTCGTCGAGGAGCAGAAGGCGTGGCTGCAGCGCTACGAAGAATCGTTCGGAGGCGAGTGATGACGATCGACACCAGCACGACGGCCGCGCAGCCGCCCCTCACCGGGTCGCAGCTCGAGTCCATGTCCATGGCCAAGGCGCTCAACGCCGGCCTCCGCCGCGCGATGACGCAGGACGACCGAGTCCTCCTGATGGGCGAGGACATCGGCCCCCTGGGCGGCGTCTTCCGCATCACCGAGGGCCTGCACGCCGAGTTCGGGGCGAAGCGCGTGCTCGACACGCCGCTCGCCGAGTCCGGCATCGTCGGCACCGCGATCGGGCTCGCGATGCGCGGCTTCCGCCCGGTCTGCGAGATCCAGTTCGACGGGTTCATCTACCCGGCGTTCGACCAGATCACCTCGCAGCTGGCCAAGATGACCAACCGCCACGAGGGTGCGATCACCATGCCCGTCGTCATCCGCGTGCCCTACGGCGGGCACATCGGAGCGGTCGAGCACCACCAGGAGAGCAACGAGGCGTACTTCGCGCACACCGCGGGCCTGCGCGCGGTCAGCCCGTCGACTCCCAACGACGCCTACTGGATGATCCAGGAGGCCATCGCCTCGGACGACCCCGTCATGTTCTTCGAGCCCAAGAGCCGCTACTGGCCCAAGGGCGACGTCGACCTCAGCGGGTCCGCCGCGCCGCTGCACGCCAGCCGCGTCGTCCGCCAGGGCACCGAGGTCACGCTGGTCGGCTGGGGCCCGATGGTCGCCGTCCTCCTCCAGGCCGCCGAGCTCGCGGGCGAGGAGGGCACGAGCGTCGAGGTCGTCGACCTGCGC
>NZ_PSTM01000043.1:0-5291 GCF_002930875.1 Rathayibacter sp. AY1A5
ATCAAGTTATCGGCTTATTAGTACCGGTCAGCTCCGACAGTCTTTAGTCCTGTCTTCCACATCCGGCCTATCAACCCAGTCGTCTGGCTGGGAGCCTCTCCCCCGAAGGGATGGAAATCTCATCTCGAAGCCGGCTTCCCGCTTAGATGCTTTCAGCGGTTATCCGTTCCGAACGTAGCTAATCAGCGGTGCTCCTGGCGGAACAACTGACACACCAGAGGTTCGTCCATCCCGGTCCTCTCGTACTAGGGATAGATCTTCTCAAATTTCCTGCGCGCGCAGCGGATAGGGACCGAACTGTCTCACGACGTTCTAAACCCAGCTCGCGTACCGCTTTAATGGGCGAACAGCCCAACCCTTGGGACCTACTCCAGCCCCAGGATGCGACGAGCCGACATCGAGGTGCCAAACCATGCCGTCGATATGGACTCTTGGGCAAGATCAGCCTGTTATCCCCGAGGTACCTTTTATCCGTTGAGCGACAGCGCTTCCACAAGCCACTGCCGGATCACTAGTCCCGACTTTCGTCCCTGCTCGACTTGTCAGTCTCACAGTCAAGCTCCCTTGTGCACTTACACTCGCCACCTGATTGCCAACCAGGTTGAGGGAACCTTTGGGCGCCTCCGTTACTCTTTGGGAGGCAACCGCCCCAGTTAAACTACCCATCAGGCACTGTCCCTGAACCCGATTAGGGTCCGAAGTTAGATATCCAGAGTGACCAGAGTGGTATTTCAACAATGACTCCACGAACACTAGCGTGCCCGCTTCAACGTCTCCCACCTATCCTACACAAGCCACACCGAACACCAATACCAAACTATAGTAAAGGTCACGGGGTCTTTCCGTCCTGCTGCGCGTAACGAGCATCTTTACTCGTAATGCAATTTCGCCGAGTTCGCGGTTGAGACAGCTGGGAAGTCGTTACGCCATTCGTGCAGGTCGGAACTTACCCGACAAGGAATTTCGCTACCTTAGGATGGTTATAGTTACCACCGCCGTTTACTGGGGCTTAAATTCTCAGCTTCGCCTTGCGGCTAACCGTTCCTCTTAACCTTCCAGCACCGGGCAGGCGTCAGTCCGTATACATCGTCTTGCGACTTAGCACGGACCTGTGTTTTTAGTAAACAGTCGCTTCCCACTGGTCTCTGCGGCCATCGAACGCTCCCGGAGCAAGTCCGTTCACGCCTCAGGCCCCCCTTCTCCCGAAGTTACGGGGGCATTTTGCCGAGTTCCTTAACCACGATTCTCTCGATCTCCTTAGTATTCTCTACCTGACCACCTGAGTCGGTTTGGGGTACGGGCAGCTAGAACCTCGCGTCGATGCTTTTCTTGGCAGCATAGGATCACCGATTTCGACTTGCGTCTACCCATCAGATCTCAGGCTATATGAACGACGGATTTGCCTATCGTTCGCCCTACATCCTTAGACCGGGACAACCATCGCCCGGCTCGGCTACCTTCCTGCGTCACACCTGTTAATACGCTAAACGCACCAGCACGGGGTCGTACGCTAGGCCCAACGCTTCACCCCGAAGGGATCCATCAAAGGGATTCAGATACTTAGCACTACTGGATTGTCTTGGGCGGTTCTTCGCCGGTACGGGAATATCAACCCGTTGTCCATCGACTACGCCTGTCGGCCTCGCCTTAGGTCCCGACTTACCCAGGGAAGATTAGCTTGACCCTGGAACCCTTGGTCTTCCGGAGGACGGGTTTCTCACCCGTCTTTCGCTACTCATGCCTGCATTCTCACTCGTGTGGCATCCACGGCTGGTTCACACCGCCGCTTCACTCGCCACACGACGCTCTCCTACCCATCAACACGGCTGGACCACGAAGGCCTACCACTAATGTCAATGCCACAACTTCGGTGGCGTGCTTGAGCCCCGTTACATTGTCGGCGCGGAATCACTTGACCAGTGAGCTATTACGCACTCTTTCAAGGGTGGCTGCTTCTAAGCCAACCTCCTGGTTGTCTGTGCAACTCCACATCCTTTCCCACTTAGCACGCGCTTAGGGACCTTAGTTGGTGGTCTGGGTTGTTTCCCTCTCGACTATGAAGCTTATCCCCCACAGTCTCACTGCTGCGCTCTCACTTACCGGCATTCGGAGTTTGGCTGACGTCAGTAAGCTTTTGGGCCCCATCGGCCATCCAGTAGCTCTACCTCCGGCAAGAAACACGCAACGCTGCACCTAAATGCATTTCGGAGAGAACCAGCTATCACGAAGTTTGATTGGCCTTTCACCCCTATCCACAGCTCATCCCCTCCATTTTCAACTGAAGTGGGTTCGGTCCTCCACGACGTCTTACCGTCGCTTCAACCTGGCCATGGATAGATCACTTCGCTTCGGGTCTAGACCCTGCGACTGAATCGCCCTATTCGGACTCGCTTTCGCTACGGCTGCCCCACACGGGTTAACCTCGCCACAGAGCACTAACTCGCAGGCTCATTCTTCAAAAGGCACGCCGTCACCCCTACAAGGAGGCTCCGACGGTTTGTAAGCAAACGGTTTCAGGTACTATTTCACTCCCCTCCCGGGGTACTTTTCACCTTTCCCTCACGGTACTTGTCCGCTATCGGTCATCTGGGAGTATTTAGGCTTATCAGGTGGTCCTGACAGATTCACACGGGATTTCTCGGGCCCCGTGCTACTTGGGATACTCTTCACGCCATAACACCATTTCGACTACGGGGCTCGCACCCGCTCTGGCCAGGCGTTCAAACCTGTTCGTCTATGATGCGCTGTAACGTTCACCGGCCGGCAGACCGGAACGAAAAGTCCCACAACCCCGGCCATGCAACCCCTGCCGGGTATCACACATGACTCGGTTTAGCCTCTTCCGCGTTCGCTCGCCACTACTGACGGAATCACTGTTGTTTTCTCTTCCTGTGGGTACTGAGATGTTTCACTTCCCCACGTTCCCTCTACCCGCCCTATATATTCAGGCGGGAGTCACCAGGTCACCACAAGGGGCCTGGCGGGGTTTCCCCATTCGGAAATCCTCGGATCACAGCTCGTTTATCAGCTCCCCGAGGCTTATCGCAGATTACGACGTCCTTCTTCGGCTCCAGATGCCAAGGCATTCACCGTTTGCTCTTATGAACTTGCTAATCACATGAGTTAAGAAACTACAACTCGAAAAGTTGCAGATCCAATGATTTGCATGACCGCAGCCCGAAAGCCGCGCCATGCGAATCTTGTCGATCCACGACCGAAGCCGTGAATCTAAGATGCTCGCGTCCACTGTGTAGTTCTCAAAATACGGGCGGTATCCCTCTCCCACACACCCAGGCGTGAAAAAAAGATCCGGAGAGTCGACCCCGCCACCCGAAGGCAGCCGGCCCGGTCCCTCAGGACCCAACAGCGTGCATGTACCCGACTCCACCGCCCCGACGCGTTCCCAACCCGAAGGCTGTACTGACGCGAGACGATCTCACCGAGCACCTAGTTCAATGTTCCACCCATGAGCTACCAGCAAAGACATTCGCTTTGATCTGGCGCCTGGAACACCCTGCGGTGTCCAGATGCTCCTTAGAAAGGAGGTGATCCAGCCGCACCTTCCGGTACGGCTACCTTGTTACGACTTAGTCCTAATCACCGATCCCACCTTCGACAGCTCCCTCCTTGCGGTTAGGCCACTGGCTTCGGGTGTTACCGACTTTCATGACTTGACGGGCGGTGTGTACAAGGCCCGGGAACGTATTCACCGCAGCGTTGCTGATCTGCGATTACTAGCGACTCCGACTTCATGAGGTCGAGTTGCAGACCTCAATCCGAACTGAGACCGGCTTTTTGGGATTCGCTCCACCTTACGGTATCGCAGCCCTTTGTACCGGCCATTGTAGCATGCGTGAAGCCCAAGACATAAGGGGCATGATGATTTGACGTCATCCCCACCTTCCTCCGAGTTGACCCCGGCAGTCTCCTATGAGTTCCCACCATGACGTGCTGGCAACATAGAACGAGGGTTGCGCTCGTTGCGGGACTTAACCCAACATCTCACGACACGAGCTGACGACAACCATGCACCACCTGTATACCGACCTTGCGGGGCAACCATTTCTGGAAGTTTCCGGTATATGTCAAGCCTTGGTAAGGTTCTTCGCGTTGCATCGAATTAATCCGCATGCTCCGCCGCTTGTGCGGGCCCCCGTCAATTCCTTTGAGTTTTAGCCTTGCGGCCGTACTCCCCAGGCGGGGAACTTAATGCGTTAGCTGCGACACGGAGACCGTGGAAAGGTCCCCACATCTAGTTCCCAACGTTTACGGCGTGGACTACCAGGGTATCTAATCCTGTTCGCTCCCCACGCTTTCGCTCCTCAGCGTCAGTAACGGCCCAGAGAACTGCCTTCGCCATCGGTGTTCCTCCTGATATCTGCGCATTCCACCGCTACACCAGGAATTCCATTCTCCCCTACCGCACTCTAGTCTGCCCGTACCCACTGCAGGCCCGAGGTTGAGCCTCGGGTTTTCACAGCAGACGCGACAAACCGCCTACGAGCTCTTTACGCCCAATAATTCCGGACAACGCTTGCACCCTACGTATTACCGCGGCTGCTGGCACGTAGTTAGCCGGTGCTTTTTCTGCAGGTACCGTCAAGCCGAAGCCCTTCTTCCCTACTAAAAGAGGTTTACAACCCGAAGGCCGTCATCCCCCACGCGGCGTTGCTGCATCAGGCTTTCGCCCATTGTGCAATATTCCCCACTGCTGCCTCCCGTAGGAGTCTGGGCCGTGTCTCAGTCCCAGTGTGGCCGGTCACCCTCTCAGGCCGGCTACCCGTCGTCGCCTTGGTGAGCCATTACCTCACCAACTAGCTGATAGGCCGCGAGTCCATCCTTGACCGAAAAACTTTCCACCCGCACCCGATGCCGGGGCAGGTCGTATCCGGTATTAGACGCCGTTTCCAGCGCTTATCCCAGAGTCAAGGGCAGGTTACTCACGTGTTACTCACCCGTTCGCCACTAATCCACCCAGCAAGCTGGGCTTCATCGTTCGACTTGCATGTGTTAAGCACGCCGCCAGCGTTCGTCCTGAGCCAGGATCAAACTCTCCGTAAAAAAATTACGACCCCCAACCCCGAAGAGAAGGAGAGTCAAGTTTGACCTCTAGCAAATAAGACATCTCTCCGACCCGAAAGCCGGAAGCTGACATCAATTTCCAAAGGAATCCCAACCCGATCCGAAGATCAAGGCCGGGGTATAAAATTGGCATTGAACATAGTGCACGCTGTTGAGTTCTCAAGAATCGGACACATCCCGCCTCCACACCAGAACGGTGCTTCACAACG
>NZ_PSTM01000044.1:0-5260 GCF_002930875.1 Rathayibacter sp. AY1A5
AGCCCGAGCCAGAGCAGCGGGGACCAGCGCAGGATGCTGCGGCCGGCGGGGCGCCCGACCGGGAACAGCAGCACCACGCTCGAGCCGACCGAGATCAGCGTGGTCGCGCTGAGCACCTCGGCGGCGAGCACGGAGCCGAACGAGCCGTCGGGCGGGACCACGGCGGAGGCGCCCCAGGCGAGTCCGGCGAGACCCAGCAGCGAGACGACGCGGACGGTGGAGAGCTTCGCGCGGTCGACGGCGGATGCGCCCTCGGGGAGGACGAGGCCGATCACCACGCCGAAGAGGAGCGCCGGGTCCAGTCCCGCGAAGCGCGAGACGAGAGCGGCCGCCGCGACCAGGAGCAGCGCGCGCGGAGCGGCGGCGACGCCGATCCCGCTGACGCCGATCCGTCGGCCGACCAGCGCGGGGACGGCGGCGGCGACCGCGTTGACCACGGCGACGGCCACGATGACGGCGATCAGCAGGCGCAGGTAGGCGGGCTGGCCGTCGACGCGTCCCGAGAGCAGGACGAGGCCGGCTGCGCAGCCGATCATCCCGGCGACCATCAGGCGCGGCGAGGCGGGACCGGTGTCCGGCTTGTCGTCGTACTCGACGGCGGCGCGGTTGCGGCCCGTGAGGTGCCAGCTGCGCTCGGCGCGGGGCGCGCGCCCGGCCGCGGCGAGGCGGGCCGGCACGACGACCAGGGCGAGCGAGAGCAGAGCGAGGGCGAGGGAGCGCATCCAGTCGGCCATCGAGACGACGGGCGATCCGGCGGACAGCGCGGTGGTCATCCCGGTCGCCGCGCTCCAGCCGCCCGGCTCCGATCCGGCGTCGGGGGCGGGCTGCGGCGGCACGTCACCGCCGTCCTGGTCGGGAGCCGGGACCGGTGCTGCGGTGGGCTCGGCGGTCGGCTCGTCCTCGGGCGCGGGCGCGGCCTCTCCGGGGCGGACGGGCGACGGGGACGCGGTCGGCGCCGCACTGCTCGGAGCGGGAGACGCGGCGGCCCCGGGTGCGGTGGGCGCGGCACCGGGGGCGGCCGGCGTCGTCGCGCTGGGCGTGCCGGTGGGAGCGGTCGTCGCCGCCGCGAAGGTCACGTCGATCCAGGGGCTCGGCGGGCTGTAGTTGCCGGCGCTGTCCCCGGCGATGGCGGAGACCCGGTGCGCGCCCGCCGTGATCGTGCCGCCGGTGCAGCTCCAGGCGCCTCCGCTGACCGCCGCGTCGCAGGTGTTGACCCGGTCCACGTACACGTAGGCGCGGGTGCCGTCCACGCCCGTCCCCGAGTAGGACGCGCCGCCGAGCGGCAGGGCGGCGCCGTCCGACGGCGAGGTGAGGGCGGGGGCGGCAGGAGCAGCGGTGTCGACCACGAGGGTCACCGGCGCGCTGGCCGGCGAGGCGGCGCTGCCGGCGAAGGAGGCGGTCTGCGTCGCGGTGACGCGGTAGCTGCCCGGCGCCGGAGTGGGGGCGAGCTGGCAGAACCATGCGCCGCCGGAGTCGGCGGTGGCCAGGCACGCGGCGCCGCCGTTCGAGACCGCGGCGACGCTCGCGCCGGGGTAGGCCGTGCCGCGGACCGAGCCCGCGGAGGTCGCCGAGCCGTCGACCGACTCGATGACGGGGGCGCTGAGGACGGCGATCGGGACGGCGGCCGAGGTGGTCCCGCCGCCGGCGAGGAGCTCCACCGCGACCAGGGTCGCCGGCCCGTCGTCGAGGGAGACGGCGCAGCTCCAGCCGCCGTCGGGGCCCGCGGTGGTGATGCAGAGGGGGTCGCCGCCGCCGCGGAGCCCGATCTGCACCTGGTCCCCGGCCGTCGCCGTGCCGGTGACCGTCGTCGCTCCCGTGCTGAGGACCGCGCCGGAGGAGGGAGCGGTGATCGCGAGAGCGGCGGCCTGCGCGGCCGGAGCGGCCAGCCCGGAGACGGAGGCGACGGCCGCGAGGAGCACCAGCAGCAGGGCGGCCGTGCGCCGCGGGGATCGGCGGAGTCGGGGCACCGGCACGACCGGTGAACCCCCCGGTACTGCCACGTCGACGCCCGATTTCACGATGCGTCCATTGCACGGGGGCAGGGGGGAGCTGTCAAGCGCGCCGCACCACTGTTCCCGGATGTACACCATCCGGAGGAGGCGTCTCGGCCGGTCGGGGGAGTCGGGGAGATCCGGGAGAGCGCTTCCGCGAGAATATACCCGTCGATCAGATCCGGAGGACAGTGGAATGCGCGAAGACGAGGCCCGCGGGCGCGATCGGCGGGAGGTGCGCGTCGAGGCTGCGCGCTTCGACGATCCGCGCGAGCTGGGCGCACTCCTGCCGCCGGGCCTGCGCATTGGACTGGCGCAGAGCGCCTTCCAGACGGAGGGCTCCCTCGAGACGGGCGGCCGTGGCCGGTCGGTGTGGGACGACTTCGCGCTGCGACGGGGGACGATCGCCGAGGAGGCCACTCCCGAGATCGCGACGGACTTCCTCCTGCGCTGGCGCGAGGACCTCGCGCTGCTGGTCGATCTCGGCGTCGACGAGCTCCGGCTCTCGGTCTCGTGGCCCCGGCTGCAGCCCGACGGCCGCGGGCCGATCGACCGCGGAGGGCTCGGCTTCTACGACCGCCTGCTCGACGGGCTCGCCGAGACGGGGATCCGGGTCGCGCTGACCCTGCACCACCGCGACACCCCGTCGGCGCTCAGCGGCGGCTGGATGAACCGCGACACCGCGTTCCGCTTCGGCGATCTCGCCTTCGAGCTCGGCGGGCGGTTCGGCGACCGGGTCGCCGACTGGATCACCCTCGACCAGCCGTCGACGGTGATGCTCGAGGGCTACGCGCTCGCGCGGCAGGCGCCGGGCGCCGGCCGGCTGTTCAGCGCCCTGCCGGCGCTGCACCACCAGCTCCTCGGGCACGGCGTGGCGCTGGAGGCGCTGCGGGCGGCGGAGGTGACCGGGAGGATCGGCCTCGTCGACGCGCTCGCGCCGGTCGAGCCCGCCTCGGACGACGACCGGGACCGCGCCTTCGCCTCCCTGGCGGACGTCCTGCGGAACCGCCTGGTGGCCGACGCCGTGCTGACCGGGTTCTACCCGGTCGGACCGGAGGAGCTGCCGCCGTTCCTCGGCGCCCTCGCGCAGGCGGATCCGGTCGACCTCGCGCGCATCTCGGCTCCGCTCGACTTCTACGCGGTCGCGCCGCTGCCGCCGCTGCGGATCGTGGCGGGCCGCGACCCGGCGCTGCCGACCGGGGTGGGCGCTCCTCCCGCGCTCCCCTTCCACACGGCGCCCTGGCCGGAGCTGGACCGCACGGGCGACGGCTCGCCGGTCGCGCCCTGGGCGGTGGTCTCGGTGCTGCGGTCCCTCGTGGAGCGCTACGGCGACGCCCTGCCGCCGCTGGTGGTGACCGCGCTCGGCGCGAGCTACCCCGACGAGCCCGATCGCGAGGGTGCGATCGTCGACACGGAGCGGATCCGCTGGCTCGGGGCGCACCTGGCCGCTCTCGCCGAGGCCGTCCACGACGGACTGCCGGTGGAGGCCGTGCAGCTCTGGACCCTGGTCGACGCGTTCGAGTGGCAGCACGGCTACAGCCGCCCGCACGGGCTCGTGGCCGTCGACACGCGCAGCCGGGACCGCGTGCCCAAGGCGTCGTTCGACTGGCTCCGGCGCGTCCTCGACGCCCGCTCCTGACGCGGGGGCGTGCGAGACTGCCGCCGTGCGCAGCCTCCTCGCCCTCGCCTCCGTCCTCCACGCCGACCCCGCCCCTGTGCTCGCCGCCCTCGCGGACGTCCTCGCGGCCGACGGCGCCTACGAGCGGCGGGGGAGCGGGCTCGAGCGCCGACTCCCCGTGCTCGGCGTCGAGCAGTGGCGGGTCCTGGCGGACGAGGAGGGGGCCCGGGTCGAGTGCGAGCTGGTCGCCGCACCCGCCTCGTCGGCGCTCGCCGGGGTCCTCCTCCGGCGGCGGATCCGCGAGGCGCCGGACCGGTTCCGCGCGGTCGTGACCGCTGTCGCCGACGCGGTGGAGTGACGCTCCGGGGACGCCCGCGCGGGTCCGCTCCGACGCCCGCTCTCCGCTCCGCCCGCCGCCCCGCCTCCACCCCGCGCCAGCGCCCCCCGAACGGGGAATGCGCGGGCGCTCGCCGCTGTTGTGTACCGATGACGGGACGGGGCTCGGCGCCCCGCCCACCGGACAGCTCGGAGGAGCCAGAGGCAGATGGCAGGAACAGGGATGAACAAGGGTCGAGGGGCGCGCGGCAGTGACGACGAGATCGTCTACCGCCGCCACGCGAACGGACGCGGCATGGTCGCTCCCGGATCGCGCGTCTCGGCGACCGCGTACGTGGAGACCGGCGCCTACGTGGAGCCCGGCGCGACCGTGGGCGAGCGCGCCTGGATCGGCGCGGGCAGCTGGGTCGACCGTGACGCCATGATCGGGCACAGCGCCTTCATCGGCGCGAACGTGCACGTCGGGCCCGAGGCGATCATCGGACCGGGGGCGCGGATCGGGAGCTACTCCCGCATCGGACGCTCGGCCGTGATCGCGACCGGCGCCCGCATCGACCGCGACACCGTGGTGCCCGACGGCGCCCGGAGGGGCATCGACGAGGCGAGCGAGAGCGGCCGCCGCGCGGCCTGACCCCCACGACCCTGTTCCGCCGGCTCCCCGGAGCGGCGGAATAGGGTCGTTCCATGTTCGAACTCCACCACCTCAGCGCCCAGGAGCAGTGGGACTGGCTGCAGCGCGGAGAGGTCACGCCTCTCGAGCTCGCCGATCACTACCTCGCCCGGATCGAGCGGTGGAACGGGGAGCTGGGCGCCTTCGCCACGGTGACCGCCGATCGGGCGCGGGAGCGGGCGTCATCGCTCGGCACCGGGCCCGGCACCGCTCCGCTCTGGGGCCTGCCGAGCGGCGACAAGGACCTCTGGCGGCGCGCGGGCGTGCGGACCGCATCCGGATCGCGGCTGCGCGAGCACCACGTGCCCACCGCCTCCGACGAGATCGTCGAGGTGCTCGATGCGGCGGGAGCGGTCAGCCTCGGCAAGACCGCGGCGCCCGAGTTCGGGATGCCCTCCTACACCGAGACGCTGATCGGCCCGCCCGCCGTCACGCCCTGGGACACCCGCCTCGGGGCCGGCGGATCCAGCGGAGGAGCGGCGGTCGCCGTCGCCGCGGGACTGCTGCCGTTCGCCCCCGCCTCGGACGGCGGCGGGTCCATCCGCATCCCCGCCGCGGCCTGCGGCCTCGTAGGACTGAAGCCCTCCCGCGGACGCGTCGCCGCGCTCTCCGGCATCGGCGGGGTCGGCGGCCTGACGGTCGCCG
>NZ_PSTM01000045.1:0-4523 GCF_002930875.1 Rathayibacter sp. AY1A5
TCACGCTGCTGGTGATGGGGATCATGATCCTCGCGGTGGTCGTGCTCGCCCCGAGCATCAAGAACTTCGTCGAGCAGCGCGCCGAGATCGCCGAGCTGCAGCGCTCGGTCGACGCGGCCAAGACCCAGGCGCAGAACCTCGACGAGCAGCGCACCCGCTGGTCCGACCCGGCGTTCATCCGCGCGCAGGCCCGCGAGCGGCTGTACTTCGTGATGCCCGGCGAGGTGAGCTACCTCGTGCTCGACGACGTGACGCTCGCCCAGCAGGCGCAGCAGCCCGCGAGCGACACGGTGCAGGAGACCCCGAGCGACTGGGCCGGATCCCTGCTGTCCTCGATCGCGGTCTCGGGCCTCGGCGAGCCGACCGCCGACGAGCTGACACCGACTCCGTAGCTCCCGCCCGACCCCGTCGCTCCCGCCCGGCCCCGCGTACACTGGAGCGTCCTCCCGGCCGTCCGTCCTCTGGAGCCCCCGTGACCACGCCCCCCTTCGATCCGCCGTCCGAGCGCGACATCGCGGTCGTCTCCGCCCAGCTGGGCCGTCCCGCCCGGGACGTCGTCGGGATCAGCGCCCGCTGCGTCTGCGGCGACCCGACGGTGGTCTCCACGAGCCCCCGCCTGTCCGACGGCACGCCGTTCCCCACCTTCTACTACCTGACCCACCCCGCCGCGACGGCCGCGATCTCGCAGCTCGAGGCCACCCAGGTCATGGTCGAGTACAACGCGATGCTCGCCGAGGACGAGGAGCTGCGCGAGGCGTACGCCGCTGCGCACCGGGCGTTCCTGGCCGACCGCGAGAGCGTCGGCTCCGTCCCCGAGATCGCGGGCATCTCCTCCGGGGGCATGCCCTCGCGGGTGAAGTGCCTCCACGCCCTCGCCGCGCACGCCCTCGCGGCGGGCCCCGGCGTCAATCCGATCGGCGATCTGGCCCTGGCCCGCGCCGACTGGTCTCCCGAGCGCTGCGCCTGCAGGCCGCTCGACGCGTAGCCGCTCCTACCGGAGCCACGGAGGCGCCACCACCGGCGCGCTCTTCGCTAAGCTGATTCCCAGTCGGGGTCAGTGCTGCCCACCGCATCGAGAGCGGGCACTTCGCATTGCGTGAGGGTGTTCGCATTGTCCATCCCTCTTGGAGAGTCAACCGTGCCCAGAATCCTGATCGTCGGAGGCGGCTACGCCGGCTTCTACACCGCGTGGAAGCTCGAGAAGCAGCTCCGCCCGCACGAGGCAGAGGTCACGATCGTCGACCCGCTGCCCTACATGGCGTACCTGCCCTTCCTCCCCGAGGTCGCCGCGGGGTCGATCGAGCCGCGCCACGCGATCGTCTCGCTCCGCCGCCACCTCAAGAAGACCGCGATCCTCGCCGCCAAGGTGACGAAGATCGACCACGCGAACCGCACCGCGACGATCACCCCGACCGTGGGCGAGCCCTACGAGTTCGAGTACGACCAGATCGTCGTCACCGCCGGCTCCGTCTCGCGCACCTTCCCGATCCCGGGCGTCGCCGACAACGCGATCGGCCTGAAGACGATCGAGGAGGCGACCGCGATCCGCGACCGCATGCTCACGAACTTCGACAAGGCCGCGTCGCTCCCCGCTGGCCCCGAGCGCTCGCGCCTGCTGACCGTCACGGTCGTCGGCGGCGGGTTCGCGGGCATCGAGGTCTTCGCCGAGCTGCGCTCCTTCGCGAGCGCGCTGCTCAAGCGCTACCCCGAGATCGACTTCGAGGAGACGCAGTTCCACCTCATCGAGGCGATGGGCCGGATCATGCCCGAGGTCGCCCTCGAGACGAGCCACTGGGTGCTGAAGAACCTCGACCAGCGCGGCGCCACCGTGCACCTCGACACGCAGCTCAAGTCGGCCGAGAACGGCGTCATCCAGCTGTCGACGGGCGAGAGCTTCGAGTCGGACCTCATCATCTGGACCGCGGGCGTCATGGCGAACCCGTCGATCAAGAACTCCGACCTGCCCATCGAGGAGCGCGGCCGCCTGCGCGTGCGCGCCGACCTCCGCGTCGGCCACGACGACGTGCTCGTCGAGGGCGCCTGGGGCGCCGGCGACGCAACGGCCGTCCCCGACCTCACCGGCGGCGGCGTCGGCGGCTTCTGCGTGCCGAACGCCCAGCACGCCGTCCGCCAGGGCAAGCTCATGGCCAAGAACATCACCGCGGTGCTCCGCGGCGAGGAGCCGGTCGACTACGTGCACAAGAACCTCGGCGCGGTCGCGGGCCTGGGCATCGGCATCGGCGTGTTCCAGTCCGGCAAGATCGCTGTGAAGGGCTTCCCCGCCTGGGTGATGCACCGCGGCTACCACGGTCTCGCCATGCCCTCGTGGGAGCGCAAGTTCCGCGTGGTCTGGGGCTGGTGGAACAACCTCTGGCTCGGCCGCGACATCGCCTCGATCGAGGCCCGCGAGTACCCCCGCGGCTCCTTCGAGACCTACGCGTCGCGTCCGCGTCCGGCGGCCCCGGCCGCCGAGGCTCCGGCCGCGCAGGCCCCGGCGCAGATCCCCGGCCAGGCCGGTGCTCCGGTCCCGGTCGGCGGCGAGCCCGCCAAGTCCTGACACCGCCGCCGGGAGGGTCGTTCCTCCCGGTGGTCGCCCCCATAGCCCAATCGGCAGAGGCAGACGACTTAAAATCGTCTCAGTCTGGGTTCGAGTCCCAGTGGGGGCACTCCGTCCGACGTGCCGCTCTCTAGGCGGCGCGGGCGTGCGCGCTGCGTCGAGCGGGCTCGCGCAGCCCGGCCTCGAGGGCCTGGGTGATCTCGCCCGGGGTGCAGTCGGCGCAGAGCACGACGAGCTCCTCCTCTGTGTCGCGGCCGCCGGAGCGGTCGAGGACGACGGCGTCGGTTCCGCAGAGTGCGCATTCGATCATGCGGGTACCGTACGTCCGACCTCCGACATGCGCGCGGCAGCGCCCCGGCGCGTCTCGCCCGGATCCGGCAGGGCGCCGGGCGCGCCTCCGGACCGGTCGTCCTTCCGGCCGGAGGAGCCCGGTGTTCGGGAATCGGACGAGGATCCCGCGCGCCCGCGCCGCCTCGCCTAGAGTCGTCACCGGGCGGTTCCGAGCCCGGGCGCCCGCGTCCGGATGCGAGCCGCCCGGTCCACGGCGGGCGCCGGAACGGTCCCGCTTCTCGTGCCCGCGGGCACCGTCATGCACCGCCCGGCGACGGGCGGCCGGGAGGCCCCCATGGGGAAGCTGCTCTACGGAGCCTCGGGAGTCGAGATCGAGTTCGACGACCGCACGCTCACGCACGTCCAGATCGTCATCGCCAACAAGCTGCGCCGCCGCGAGAGCTTCTTCTTCTCCTGGCGGGACGACCCCGCGGTCGGCGACGGCCGCTCGAGCATCTGGCTCGACCCCTCCGTGCCCCTCTACTTCAAGTACTTCGGCGGACGGGTCCCCTCGATCAACCGCACCTGGATCGACCTGCTGACCGTCTCGGCGAACTCGTCCGGCGGGCTGCAGCTCGTGCAGGAGCCGGACGCCGCCCCCACCCCGCCGCCGAAGGGCGAGCAGGGCGCCTGACCCCCACCCGCCACGCCCCGGAGAAGAGCCCCATGCAGCGCGACGTCTCGGCCCACCTGACCCTCGACGTCGCGGCTCCGGCCGCCCTCGTCCTCTCGATCGCGGTGGCCGACGCGTACGGGGCGGAGGAGTCGCTGACGCTCACCGTCGACGGCCGCCCGCTCGCCGCTCGCGAGGTGATCGACCAGCACGGCACCCGGCTGCACGTGCTCGACGCGCCGGTCGGGCACCTCGTCGTGGACTACTCCGCGCGCGTCCTGGGACGCCTCGATCCGCTCGAGGGCGACGAGGTGGACCGGCTGCGGTACCTGCGGCCGAGCCGCTACGCCGAGTCGGACGTGCTGTGGGCGACGGCCCGGGCCGAGTTCGCCGGCCTCGCCGGGGCGGACCTCCTGCACGCGGTGAGCTCCTGGGTCGGCACGCGGCTGGCGTACGTCCCCGGCTCGAGCCTTCCGACGGACGGGGCCGAGCGGACGCTGCTCGCCCGCCGCGGAGTCTGCCGCGACTTCGCGCACCTCGTCGTCGCCCTCCTCCGGGCGCTGGACGTGCCCGCCCGACTGGCGGCCGTGTACGCGCCGGGACTCCAGCCGATGGACTTCCACGCGGTCGCGGAGGCCTGGATCGAGGGGGAGTGGCGGGCGGTCGACGCGACGACGCTCGCGCCGCGGTCGAGCCTCGTGCGGATCGCGACGGGACGCGACGCGGCCGACACCGCGTTCCTCGGCGTCTACGGCGGCATCGCGACGCTGCGCGAGCTGACCGTCGGCGCCGTGGCCGACGTGCTGCCGGGCGACGACCTCGACCGGCCCGTCTCGATCGGCTGAGCGGGCGCCCGAGCTCGGCTACTCCGACTCGACGAAGCGCCGCCAGGCCCAGATCGACGTGCACACCGCGCTGAAGGCGACCACGGCGAAGAGCACCGGACCCGCTCCGCCGTCGGTCGACCAGGACGCGATGGTCGGGGTGAGCAGCACGAACAGCACGGTCGTCGCGAGGAGCGTG
>NZ_PSTM01000046.1:0-3260 GCF_002930875.1 Rathayibacter sp. AY1A5
GGCGGCGGTTCGGCCGACGCCGACTCGATCACCTTCACCACCTGGGCCAGCGAGTCCGAGCAGGCGGCCTTCGAGTCGCTGATCACCGACTTCGAGGCCGAGCACGAGGGGGCGAGCGTCGAGCTCAACGTCGTCCCCTACGACCAGATGTTCAGCAACATCGACGCGCAGCTGTCGTCGGGCGAGGCCCCCGACGTGTTCCGCGTCGACTACGGCAACCTCGGCGTCTACTCCAGCCAGGAGCAGCTGCTCGACCTGACCGACCGGATCGACGACTTCGACTCCTTCACGCCCGCGTTCCAGGAGGCCGTCTCCTTCGAGGGGAAGCCCTACGGCGTCCCGCACCAGACCGACGTGTCGGCGCTGCTGGTGAACACGCAGCTGCTCGCGGCGGCCGGCATCACCGACGTGCCGACCACCACCGACGAGGCGTGGACCTGGGAGGAGTTCGCCGACGCCTCCGCGAAGCTGCGCGCGAGCCTGCCCGCCGAGCAGTACCCGTTCGTCTACAACTGGCAGCTCGGCGGCACGCCCCGCTGGCTGAGCTGGCTGTTCGAGGCCGACGGCACGCTGCTGGAGGAGGACGGCACCACTCCGGCGATCGACTCCGCCGCCGGCGCGAAGGCGCTGGACTTCACGAAGAGCTTCTTCGACAACGACTGGGTCCCGCCGACCAGCTCGGTGAAGTCCGCCACCTACGCCGACTCCTTCTTCACGGAGCAGACCGCGGCGATGGCCTTCGCCGGGTCCTTCCTCGTGCCGGACATCGACGACCTCGCCGACTTCGAGTGGACCGCCACGCCGATGCCCGTCGACGAGCGCGGCGCGACCGACCTCGGCGGCAACGCCCTCGTCGCCACGGCCGACACCGATGACCCCGAGCTCGCGACCGAGTTCCTCTCGTTCATGACGCAGGCCGACACCATGGCCGAGTTCTGCGCGGCGACGAACGAGCTGCCCACCCGGTCCGACATCGACCCCGCGTCGATCGACTTCGCGGTGCGCCCGGACGTGATGCCAGTCTTCGTCGAGCAGGCCGCGACGATCACGCCGCGCGACGTGCAGCAGCTCACCTCGCCGTTCCTCGCGAAGATCTCCGTCGCGATGCAGGACCAGCTCGAGGAGGCGTTCGTCGGCGGACGCAGCACCGAGGAGACCCTCTCCGGCCTCGACGCGGCCATCCAGCAGGCGACCAGCTGATGACCGCCACCACCCTCCGCGGCCGAGCGGGCTCCTCCGCCCGGCCGCGGTCGGCCCGCAGGCGCGAGGCCCTCGCCGGCTTCGGCTTCGTCGGCCCGAACCTGCTCCTGATGGCGCTGTTCCTGTTCGTGCCGATCCTCTGGGCGATCCAGCTCTCGTTCCAGGAGTCGCGCGGCTTCGGCACGCCCGAGTGGGTCGGCTTCGCGAACTACCTGCGGATGGGCGCCGACCCGGTGTTCTGGCAGAGCCTGGGCAACACGCTCCTCTTCACCGCGGTCACCGTGCCGCTCGAGCTCGCCGGCGGCCTCGGCCTGGCCGTGCTGCTCAACTCCGTGCTGCCCGCCCGCGGGATCTTCCGCACGGTGATCGTGCTGCCCCTGGTGATCTCGGGCGTCGCCTCCGGGATGATCGCGGTCACGATCTTCAGCGAGTCCTCGGGCATCGTGAACAAGGTGCTGAGCTCGCTGGGCGCCTCGCCGGTCGCGTGGCAGTCGGACGGCTCCGCGGCGATGATCTCGGTGATGCTGACCGCGGTGTGGCTGCGGATCGGCTTCAACATGGTGATCTACCTGGCCGGCCTGCAGAGCGTCTCGCCCGAGCTCTACGAGGCCGCGCGGATCGATGGAGCGACGCGCTGGCAGCAGTTCCGCGCACTGACGGTGCCGCTGGTCGGCCCGTCCACCTTCTTCCTGCTGATCATGAACGTGATCGCCTCGTTCCAGGTCTTCGACATCGTCTTCGTGATGACGGGCGGCGGCCCCGGCTTCTCCACGTCGGTGCTCGGCACCTACGCGTACCGCAACGGCTTCCAGGTCCGCGAGCAGGGCTACGGCGCCGCGCTCGGCGTCGTCATCCTGATGGTCTCCCTCGCCTTCACCTACCTGCAGTGGCGCACGAGCCGTACGCGCGACCTCGTCGACTAGGAGCCCTCATGTCGTCCTCCACCGTCACCACGCCCGCCGCGGTCGCCGCGGCCACCGCCCGCGAGACCCCGCGCCGGCGTCCCTCTCGCCGCGACGGCTCCCGCTCCGGACTCGTCGTCCGCCTCGTCGTCGCGATCGTCGCCTCGGCGGTCGTGTTCTTCCCGCTGTACTGGATGCTCGTCATCGCCTTCTCGCCGCGCGGCGAGGTGTTCGCGCCCGGCCCGCCCCGCTTCTGGCCGAGCGAGATCTCGTTCGAGAACTTCGCGACGGTGTTCGCGCGCTTCCCCGTGGGCGAGTGGTTCGTCAACTCGGTCGTGATCGGGGCGTTCGTCACGGTGTTCACCGTCGTGGTGAACCTGCTGGCCGGCTGGGGCTTCGCGCGGCTGCGCTTCCCCGGGCGGAACCTGCTGTTCCTGCTCGCACTGGCCACGATGATGATCCCGGTGCAGGCGATCATGGTCGCGCAGTTCAAGCTCGTGACCGGACTGCAGATCTACGGCACCTACTGGTCGGTGATCCTGCCCGGAGCAGCGGCGGCCTTCGGGATCTTCCTCGCCCGGCAGTTCTTCCTCTCCATCCCGGAGGAGCTGATCGAGGCGGCGCGGATCGACGGCGCCGGCCACCTGCGGGTGTTCCTGCAGATCGTGCTGCCGCTCTCGAAGCCGCTGATCGCCGTCCTGATCCTGCTGACTCTGCTCGGCAGCTGGAACGACTTCACCTGGCCGCTGATCGCCCTGAAGGACAACGAGCTGTTCACGCTGCCGATCGGCCTGCTCTACCTCAAGGGCCAGTCGACGCCGGACTACAGCGCGAGCATGGCGCTGGCGCTGGTGTCGGTGCTGCCGATGGTGCTGCTGTTCCTGTGCTTCCAGCGCTACTTCGTGCAGGGGTTCGCGCGCAGCGGCATCCGGTGAGGTCGGGCGGCGGCACGGGCGGGGGCACGGGCGGAGTGGAGCGGTCGCCGCGGCGGGGCGCTCCTGACCGGACGGGGCAGGAGAGGACGCGGACGGAGAGGACAGAGCAGGGCCGGAGAGGACGGGGCAGGAGAGTGCCGACGGACGCGGCGGGCGGCGGCACTCTCCTGCCCCGTCCTCTCCGGCCCTGCTCTGTCCTCTCCGTCCGCGTCCTCTCCTGCCC
>NZ_PSTM01000047.1:0-2649 GCF_002930875.1 Rathayibacter sp. AY1A5
CGCCGGACCTCCCCGTCGGGGAGGAGGCGCGCTCCCGAGCCCGGCCCGCCCGCGTGTGCCCGAAGACGCCGGACCTCCCCGTCGGCGAGCCCTTCGCGAGCCGGTGCGCGCCTCCTCCCGCCTCCGCCGTCGAGGCCCGGCTCCGGGCACTCCTCGTCGAGCGGCTCGTCTTCGATCCGGCGCACACGGCGGTGCGTCTCGCGCGGCCGTTCTTCGAGCACTGCGAGGCGTGGCCCGACCTGGTGCTCGGCGAGCTGCGCGTCGCGATCGAGTACGACTCCACCGGCCGTCACGGACTCGAGCACGTCGGGCACCGCGAGGAGGCCGACCGGCGGAAGGACCGCGCGCTCCGCTCCGCCGGGTGGGAGGTGGTGCGCATCCGCACGGGGAAGCTGCTGCCGCTCGGCCCCCACGACCTGGTCGCCACGGGGGTCACGGCCGCGCTGGCGGACCGCCTGGTCGACCGGCTCCGCGATGTCCGCGGTCCGCTGCTCGTCGACGCCTGGGGGCGCTGAGCGCGTCGCGCGGCGGCTGCGGGACGGTCCTCCGGGATCCGTCCCCGTCGCTCCGTCCCCGTCGCTCCGTCCCGGTGTCCGGCTCGGCGGAGCGGGACCCGCGGATGCAGTGCCGGCGAGTGGGAACCGTCGAGTGGGAACCGGCGAGTCGCAGCGGTCGAGTCGCAGCCGCCCGCTCGCAGCCGACGCGTCAGAGCCGCAGGGCCAGCGCCTCGCTGCGCCAGCGGCGGTGCAGGGCCCAGGGGTCGGGCTCCCCGGCGCGCACGGTCTCGATGTGGGCGTCGAGCACGGGGCTGCGCGCGAACCACTCGGTGCGCTCCAGGCGCTCGTCGGCGAACTGGGCGTGCCGATGCTGCTCGAGTGCTCGCCCGCCGCGCTCGAACGCGAGGAGCTCCTCGTGCCGGAGCCGGTGGAGGCGCTGCCGGGGATTGCCGCTGGTGCCGATCTTGATCCGCTCGCCGAAGCGGATGTAGTAGACGACGTCGACCCGGGGCGGCGGGAGCTCGCCGTCGGGAGCATCGCCGAGCCGCCACTCGCAGGCGGCGCAGAGCCAGGCGGAGGGGAGCCGGACGCCCAGGCGGGACCCGCACGCCGCGCACGGCGAGGGCAGGGCGTCGATCACGCCGTCCTCGCGGGCGACCCAGTCGTGCGCGAGCCCGAGGTGCGCCGCGCAGAGCGCGAGGGGGGCGCCCGTCTCGGCCGAGGAGGCGCACCCTCCGATCGCGCACGCTGACATGCCGCCGACGCTAGGTGCGACCCCCGACATCGCGCCGTCGTCGACCGCGCCGCCGCGAGCACGCAGGAGTCGGAGTGCTCGCTCTCGAGGACGGCGGCACCCGCGCGCTCGCTGCCCGGCGGATCAGCTCAGGCGGTCGACCAGCGACGAGGCGAGGCCCGTGTAGCCGCCCGGCGTCAGCGCCAGCAGGCGCTCCTTCGCCGCGTCGCCGATGTCGAGACCCTGCACGAAGACGGCGAGGTCGTCGGCACCGAGGCGCTTGCCGCGGGTCAGGTCCTTCAGCAGCGCGTACGGGTCGGTGATCGAGGAGCGGCCGGCCGCCACCTCTGCGCGGATCACCGTCTGGATCGCCTCGGCCAGCACCTCCCAGTTGCCGTCGAGGTCGGCGGCGAGGGCGGTCGGGTCGAGGTCGATCTCGAGCAGGCCGCGGGCGATGTTGTCGAGGGCGAGGAGGGAGTGGCCGAACGCGACGCCGATGTTGCGCTGCGTGGTCGAGTCGGTGAGGTCGCGCTGGAGGCGCGAGGTGACCAGGGTCTGCGCGAGCGAGTCGAGCAGGGCGCTGGAGAGCTCGAGGTTCGCCTCGGCGTTCTCGAAGCGGATCGGGTTGATCTTGTGCGGCATCGTGGACGAGCCGGTCGCCCCGGCCTGGGGGATCTGCCGGAAGTAGCCGAGCGAGATGTAGGTCCAGACATCGGTGCAGATGTTGTGCAGGATGCGGTTCGCGTGCGCGGCCCTGCCGTAGAGCTCGGCCTGCCAGTCGTGCGACTCGATCTGGGTGGTCAGCGGGTTGAAGACGAGGCCGAGGGAGGTGACGAACTCCTCCGCGAGGGCGGGCCAGTCGGTGCCGGGGTCGGCGGCGAGGTGCGCGGCGAACGTGCCCGTCGCTCCGCTGAACTTGCCCAGGTACTCCGTCGCCTCGATCTGCGCGACGACCCGCTCGAGCCGGTACGCGTAGACGGCGAACTCCTTGCCCATCGTGGTCGGGGTCGCGGGCTGGCCGTGGGTGCGGCTGAGCATCGACTCGTCGCGGTAGCGGACGGCCAGCTCCCGGAGCGACGCGACGACCGAGCGCAGCTTCGGCAGCCAGATCTCGCCGACGGCCTGGCGGACCACGATCGCGTAGGAGAGGTTGTTGATGTCCTCGCTGGTGGCTGCGAAGTGGGTGAGCTCGGCGATGCGCTGCAGGCCCAGCTCCTCGAGCCACTGGCGGACGAGGTACTCCACGGCCTTCACGTCGTGGCGGGTGCGGGCCTCGAGGGTCGCCAGCTCGTCGATCTCGGGCTGGCCGAAGTCGCGGGCGCGGCGGCGCAGCTCCTCGGCGGTCGCCGCGTCGACGGGCTCGGAGCCGAAGAGGCGGCGGTCGGTCAGCGCCAGCAGCCACTCGACCTCGACGTGCAC
>NZ_PSTM01000048.1:0-2286 GCF_002930875.1 Rathayibacter sp. AY1A5
AGCCCGCGCTCGCCGGCGGTTCGTCCCTCCACAGGCGGGGTACCGGCTCCGTTGTCCCGATCCTGGTCACGGGCCCGGCCCGATGTCGGTGGTCGCTGATTCAATACATGTATGAGAAGTTCGGGTGACGCGATGCAGGCGGTCGAGGCGGTGCAGGCGGGCGAGACGACGCAGACGCTCGACGCGGTGCGCGCGCTCGCCGGTCTCGCGGCGGGGCTCGCCCGCTCCTCGGCACCGGTGCTGCTCGCGGGAGCCGTCGCCCTGCACACGGCCTACGGGGCGGCGTTGCTCGTGCCGGAGTCGTTCGCGCGGGGGAGCCGTCTCTCCCGGAGCGAGGCGGGAGACCTCGTGGAGCGCTCGATCCGAGCCGAGTTCGCGACGGCGCTCGGGATGTCGGAGCGCGCGGCGTCTCGACGTCTCGAGCATGCTCGGCTCCTCATCGAGGACCTCCCGGCGACCCGTGCCCTCCTGGCCGAGGCCCGGATCCTCTGGGAGGCCGGCGAGGTCGTCTGCGCCGCCGCCGCGACCCTCCCCGCTCCGTCGCGCGCGCCCTTCGACGAGCGGGCGGCCGCCGCGGCGCTCACGCAGACGCCCACCCAGCTCCGCCGGACCGTGGCGCGGTTGCGCGACGAGCTGCACGAGCAGCCGTTCACCGAACGCCACGCCCGCGCCCGAGAGGACCGCAGCGTGTGGCTCGGAGCCGAGGCCGACGGCATGGCCACGCTCTGCGCCCTGCTGCCGGCCCCGGTCGCGGTCGGCGCCTACAACCGTCTCGACCGGATCGCCCGCTCGCTCCGCGACGGGGCGGACGCGGCGGGGATCGGGTTCGGTGCAGGTGCAGGTGCAGGTGCAGGTGCAGGTGCAGGTGCAGGTGCGAGTGCGAGTGCGAGTGGGAGTGCGAGTGCGAGTGCGACTGCGACTGCGACTGCGACTGCACAGAGCGGTGCTGGTGCCCGTGGCGATGCTCCGGTGGCAGTCGGCGCACGGACGGACGCTGGTGCTGGTGCTGGTGCTGGTGCTGGTGCTGGTGCTGGTGCTGGTGCTGGTGCCGGTGCTGGTGCTGGTGCTGGTGCCGGTGCCGGGCTCGGCGCGGAGACGGGTGGCGGCGCCGGTGGAGACGCTGACATCTCCCTCGGCGACGGCCGGACGCTCGCGCAGCTGCGGGCCGACGCGCTCGTCGATCTGCTCATCGACGGCGACATCTCCGCAGACGGATCCTCGGGAGAAGGAGCGAGCGCCGTCCGTGCCTCGGGCTCCGGAATCCACGCCTCGGTCTCCGGAGTCCGCGCCGACGTGCGCCTCACCCTGGCCGCCAGCACCGCCGTCGGCCTCGACGACGCGCCGGCCGAACTCGACGGCTACGGTCTCGTCCCCGCCGACATCGCCCGGGAGCTCGTGCGCACGGCGGCCGCCTTCACGCGGGTGCTGACCGATCCGGACACGGGAGTGGTGACGTCGGTCGGCAGGACCCTCCGCGTCCCGCCCCCTCGGATGCGCCTCCAGCTGCAGCTGCGCGACCGGACCTGCCGGTTCCCCGGCTGCACCCGCGCGGCCTCGACGGCGGAGGCCGACCACACCCTCGAGTGGCGGAACGGAGGCGAGACCGCCCTCGGCAACCTGGCCTCGCTCTGCGTCGCGCACCACCACGTCCGCCACGGCGACCGCTGGACCTACACCCTCCATCCGGACGGCACCGTCGTCTGGACGACCCCCACCGGCCGACGGATCACCGACCGACCGCGGGCGCTGCCCGGGGCTCCGCTGCCGCCCACGCGACGACCGACGCCGCAGTCGGCGCAAGAACCGGAGCCGGAGCCGCAGCCGGAGCAGCAGCCGCACCCGCTGTCACCACGATCCTCGTCATCGCAGCTGAGGTCATCGCGACCGTCGTCACCTCGACCGTCGCCATCGCTGCTGTCGCCGACGCGGCCGCGGTTCGTGGACGCGTCTCCGCCGTTCTGATCCGCAGCCCGACCTGCCGGGCGATCCGACACTCCGTCGGCCGCGAGGCGGTGCATCGCCGTGCCTGGACACGCCCAGGCGCCCTCGCGCTCTCGCACCTCCGGCGCCGCGAGGTCCGTCGGCACGTTCGCGCTTCGTCGAGCCTCGAGCCTCGAGCCTCGAGCCTCGAGCCCCGAGCCCCGAGCTCCGAGCCCCATGTCCCGGAGCTCCGAGCCTCGAGCCCCGTGTCCCGTGGTGCTTCGGCGCTTCGGGGCGTCGGCCACCGCGTCCCGGTCCGCCCGCGTCCCGGTCCGCCCCTGTCCCCGGTCCGCCCCTGTCCCCGGT
>NZ_PSTM01000049.1:0-2032 GCF_002930875.1 Rathayibacter sp. AY1A5
AGCGACCAGCGCTGCGGGAGGCGGTCGTGGGCGGTGGGGACCTCGAGGAACGCGGCTCCGGTGGCGTCGTCGTCGAGGCTCTCGAGGATCGCGGCGATGGCGGGGACGGCCGTCTCGTCGCCGGCGAGGAGGAGGGAGGTGGCGGCGCCGGGGTGGAACTCGACTCCGCCGCCGGGGAGGTCGGAGCGCGTGTCGGGCGCGATGATGACGATCTGGTCGCCGGCGCGGGCGCTCTCGACCCAGGCGGAGGCCGGTCCGGTGTCGCCGTGGGCGGCGAAGTCGATGTCGACCTCGGCGTCCTCGGGGCGGACGGCGCGGATGGTGTAGGTGCGGAGCGGGTTCCGGAGCTCGTCGGGGAGCTGTCGCCAGCGGCCGTACCAGTCGGGGTCGAGTCCGTCGGGTCCGTCGGGGTCCGAGACGGAGGCGAGGAAGGCGGGGGCGTCGGAGGCGGCGGTGGGGACGACGAGCTTGATGCGCTGGTCGGGGCCGGTGCAGCCGACGTGGTCGAGGCCGGTGCCGGTGAGGGTCACGCGGATGAAGTGCGGGGCGATCCGGGTCGCTGCGGCGACGGTCGCGAGGTACGGCCGGTAGGCCGGTCGGGCGGGGGCGGCGGTCGTCGGGGGCATCGCCTCAGTCTCGCACAGAAGGTAAGCCTTGCCTAACACTCAGCCGGGACGCCCGGCGGACGGTCAGCGCGCGGCGTGCTCGGCGGAGGTGCGCAGGCGCGCCTCCACGTCGGCGGCGAGCTCGGCGACGACGGGGCCGGCCCCGCCGATCCAGGCGCAGAAGTCGTGGCGGCCGTCGGCCCACGGGTAGTCGCCGTCGACGACCGACATCTCGCCGACCCAGGCCCGGACCGCGCGGTCGAGCGCGACTCCGCGGGAGCAGCGCTCACCGGTGCCGGGGGCGCCCGAGCGCTCGGAGCGGCCGAGCCAGGTGACGCAGACCCGTCCGGGGGCGGCGAGCGGCGGCAGTCCGCGCGCGTCGTCGACCTCGACGAAGACCTGGCCGCGGGCGTTCGCGGGGAGGGCGTCGAGGATGCTCTGGATCCACGGCACGACGGTCTCGTCGCCCGCGATCAGGAACTGCTTCACGTCGACTGGCGCGGAGCCGTCGCGGTCCTCGAACATGCACATCGTGTTCGAGTATAGGCAAGGCTTACCTCAGTGACCAGAGCCGGACCCTGACCATCCGCCGTGCGGCCGCGCCCGGCCCCGTCACGACTGCGGCCTGCCCCGTCACCACTGCGGCGGGTGCCGCCTCTGCCAGCGCGCCCGCCGCTCGAGCTGCGCGCCGATCGCCAGCAGTGTCGCCTCGCCGCCGGGTCGCCCGATCAGCTGGACTCCCATCGGCAGGCCCTCCTCCGTGGTGCTCAGCGGAAGGGTGATCGCGGGGAGGCCGCTCACGTTCACGAAGGACGTGTACGGCGTGTAGAGGCACTGCTGCTCGAAATTGCGCTCGGGATCCTCGAGGTCGTACCAGCCGACGGGGCGCGGCGTCATCGCCAGCGACGGCGTCAGGACCGCGTCGACGCCGGAGAACGCCGCGATCACCGCGCGCTCGTAGCCCGAGAGCCAGGACGCCGCCTCGACGATCTCGCGGGCGGAGCGCCGGCGTCCCTCCTCCACCAGCCAGCGGGTCAGCGGCTCCAGCAGATCGAGGTCCGCGCCCTCGACGGGCAGGGTCGCCGCGCCGCTCTGCCACAGCGTCCGGAACGCGGCGGGGTACGCGGCGCTCGGGGGCAGCAACGCCTCCTCGAGCCCGTGGCCGAGCGCGGCCAGCGCGGCGATCCCCTCGTCCAGCGCGGCGCGCGCCTCCGGAGCGAGAGCGATCTCGTACTCCTCGTCCCAGGGCGAGTCCGTGAGCACGCCGATCTGGAAGCGCCCCTCTCCGCGCACCGCGGCGCCGAGGAACGAGCCGTCGCCGTCACCGGGCGCGCCGAGCGACCAGCGCTGCGGGAGGCGGCCGTTCGTCCGCTCCAGCATGCCCTCGAGCAGGAGGCCCGCGTCGGCGACCGAGCGGGTGATCGGCC